>CAZSUE010000543.1:0-4028 GCA_964609045.1 uncultured archaeon
CGCTTAGATCCCTGTTCCCCTGTTCCCCTGTTCCCCTGTTCCCCTGTTCCCTTGTTCCCTTGTTCCCCCGTTCCCTCGTTCCCTCGTTCCCCACTCTTCACACTTCACACTTCACACTTCGCTCTTGACTTTACCGTATCCTCGAGGTTCGTTTCGCGTATGGCTTCAATAATGCCACATGCCGCTCCTCTTCCTTGGTGAGCCAGCGGAGGTCCTTGAAATAATCGCTCGGATCCGATCGTGTCCAGTGCTTTTCGACCAGCTCCGGCGAGGTGTGTTCCAATAGCTTGGAATAGATGTCGTGCGCCAGCTCTTCGTACTTCATGACCTCTTTGATGATCTCCTCGTCCAGCATCTCTTGAAAATTGAACGCCTGAGTGTTTTCCGGCTGGCGGAAACCGCCTTTATCGATACCGTAGAGCGTCTCGCAGAGCCGTTCCATGACACGCTTGTGGAGCTCGGAGTCGTGCGCGATCTCAAACAGGATGTCACGATACTTCTCTCCGGCGGTGAGGTACGCCTCCCATTCCGCCGACAGCTCGAGCTGTGTCTCGATCCAATACGCTTTTTCGAGCACGGTCCGAAGTTCCTCGATGGTCGTGATCTCTACCGCCATGCACTATTTGAGTTTGAACCTCTTATATAAAGGGTTCGCGACCCACCAACGAACGCACCGCGCAACACCCGACGATCTTTGCACATACCGACCCCCGATGCGCGCGAGATGAGTGCCCCGATAAACGAAACATTAAATATCTCCCTGAGTGATGGACAGCTATCCGCCTTCCGGGGCATTTCAAATGTACTCAATAATGAGGTGACCAAAATGGTAGTTTTAACGGTCTTTGGGATGGAATGGATCATTATTGTCGGTGCGATCGTCCTCCTCCTCGTCTTCGGCCCGAAAAAGTTGCCGAAGTTTGCACGCGGCCTCGGGAAGGCCACGGCGGAGTTCCGCCGCGGGAAGATCGAGGTCGAGCGCCAGATCCGCGAGGACCAGATCGCATACAAGCACAAACAAGCGGTAGAAAAGGAAGCCAACGATCTCGATAAAAAGCTCATCACGGTCGCCCGCGAGCTTGGGATCGATATCGAGGGGAAGAGTGAGAAAGAGCTGAAGCGTGAGATCGCCAGAATGATGGCGGATTGAGTTGGTATGGAGAAGAGGGGGTTAGGGTCTGAGTTGCTTGAGGGTGCAACTTGAATTCGCATGAAGATCACCGAACCGCCTCTATAGCCCCTCTCGCCACCGTTATTGCATGAATATCCGTATCCCTCTCCTTTGCGTCGGGGTGAACGGGGACCTTCACGAGGACCGAATCACGCAATTCACTGATGATCATATGACGAGTCGAATGGTCCCGATCAAACCGTCGAGCGCGAAAGTTCTTAACCACCGAGGCAAGCATATCCCCTCTTTCATCCATAACACAAAGCATTCATCTTTCGTCATCTTCTGTATCATCAAAAGTTAGACGCACGCCATAGTTATTCAAATAGGGTACTTTCCGATCCTCGATTTCCAGAAGCCGTTGTAGTTCATGAAGCATAAGACGATGTTTCGAAGTCCGTGGTGGGTCGAGCAAATGGACATGAAGATTACCCGCCTCGATGCTGAGAACAGCGTTCTTCTCGACGAGGCAATGACGGCGGAGCGTGTCGAGGCTCATCCCTCCAAACACCTCGCGACTCTTTTTCTGAAGTAGATGCACAGCGAACTCTGCTACGAGCGTCGAGAGGAAATGGGTATCGACCACAACCTCGTCACTGCTCGGCTTGTTTTCCACATAGTAGCAGAGAATCTCTTCCTTGATGCACACCTCGATCCGCGCACGCTGACGATAGAGATGGATGAGCCGCTCTGCCTCGGCAACACGCGCATCTGGCTCAAGTTCCAAAAGCGGTTCGGTCGTTGAGAACGCAAAGATCCGCCCATCCGGGTTACGGCCTAGAATGAGCGTGTACCTCGTGAGCCGACCGTCCACCTTCAGCGCGCATACAAAATACGACTCCGGTCCGACCGGGCCGGGTATGAACTTCTCGGGATACTCCTTCGCGACACGCTTGATCGGTTGATACTGGGGATAAGCCATCACCATCGGCAACCCCTTCCGATAGAAAAGATCGAGGATCTCTTCGGACGGGAATTCCGCGTCCGCAAGCGCAAGCGACATCCGGTCAAGCCCCAACGAGACCTCAACCACCTCCTCGAGAAACTGCTCGAGCACCGTCTCGCCTCGGACCTTCGCATCATAGCGCTTCAAAATCAGCGGGCAACCTGCCTCCACATCATAGGCCAATAACGCACGATCACCACTGACCATCCGTTTCTTCGTTCCATGGGGACCGTTCCCACGATCGAGGAGGATCTTGTCCTTACCGTAATACTCGATGAGATGGAGATCGATAGCGACCACCGATCCCTCCGCAATCCCCACCTCCAGCGTCCGACGAGCGAGGGCGAGCCGAAACCGCCTGATATGCTGCTTATTGAACCGAAAGAGGTTCTCATGTTCGGTGCTGGAATGTGGCAATTGTGCGAAACCGCATCCAAGTGCAAGACTCCGGTCGGTCACCGAATCGAGGTGGCTGATGTTCTTTAATCCCAGAAGCTTCCGGTTGACATCGACGAGAAAGATCTGGAACATGGAAAAACCATGTTGTTTCGTCAACCCGAGGCGGTGGATCAATCGGTCCAGCCGAAGCTCGGCGACAAACGGCGCCATGAGAATCGCGCCCGGCATACAGATATTGAGCGGCATCCGTTCCAGCTCCTCGATGAATCGAACGAACCGCTGATCGATGTAGTTTTCGAGATATGGGTCGCCCGATACCCCACGTTCGAGGGCCACATATTTCTGTAACCTCAGCTTTTTCCGGATCTCTTTGAGCGATTGCGCGCTTTGCTTCAGACCGAACCGCCGAAATATTTTCTTGACCGTCGAGAGTGGGAGGTCAGCATGCTTCGCAACTCTATTGGCGTAAGTATAGCGCTCCCAGAGCTGGATCACCTCGCACTCCTTCGGTGGTGTACATACATAATCGGTCCTTGGTCCCAGCGGTGGGGTGAAGAGCCCCAATAGCCCGAACTTCAGATAGCGTTTCATGAACTCGTAGAAGGTAGATCGGTTGATCTCGTGCTTTTGCGCGATCTCCGTTTTCGAGCGGTCAGCTCTTAGCAACGACTCGCGAATCGCTTCCCATCGACACTGGAATGCCTCATCGGAGAGGAACGCCTGTGGCCCGTTCCCCTTTGGTGGGCGATAGCTATGTTCTTTCAGTGTTTCTCGAAACGCCTGCGCTTTCAGCTGGTCCTCGTCGGGCTCGATTATCTGGACCGCCCGGTCATAGTCCTCGACACCTTTCAATCCCGCGCGCTTGATCTCGCGCCAGAGCTGCTTTGGGTCCTTCACCCACTCAAACCCGTGGTCGATGAGGAGTGCCTCAAGTTCGATGAGCGTTATCTCCATGGGAAGATAGGCTACCCAATAGGTTTGGACGATAGTGGCTTGTTTATCGGAGAGCGCTTTTCGCCGTCCTCTCTTGCGTGGGAAGAGCGCTTGAAAACCATGTTCTTTCCATTGTTTTCGTCGGTATCTGACGCTCGATGTTTTCATATCGAACTTCTCGGCCACTTCGGTCATGCTTCGCATGTAGGTTTTGCGTATGACCTCATAGATTCGGACCGGTTTTTTCCAGTCGATCCCATCTACGGGTTTGAGCGATCGTCTATGTCGCTCCCTATCGGTTGCCCGGTAGATCTGTTGTAGAGTGGTATCATCGCCGCCGCATTTGTGCCCGCGCATGCCGCTCCAGCCTCCTCAAACCCTGACGGTATTTATAGGATATAGCTCTTCCTATCTACGGCAGTTACAAGTGCGGCGTTGGGGAGGGCGATAGAAGGGTGTTATAGAGACGAGAGGGGGCGAAGATCAGTGGATTAGCGGTCTAATATGCCATGGATGAGAGGGTGTATTGAATCAGAATTTTCAGGCGAAGACGACCTCGAATAACTTCTCGATCCGCCT
>CAZSUE010000544.1:0-4026 GCA_964609045.1 uncultured archaeon
GATCGTACGATTTCACATAGGTGCTCCATGGGTAGCCACGGAACATACCGTCCTCGGTACCGATATAGACCCAGCCGAACGACGGGTTCTCGCGATAGACCGAGCGATAGACCGTGTCCATGTGCGCCGTGGCGTTGATGGTGGCGCCGACGCCGGGGTTGAGGTTCGACCAGTCGAAATCGGGCTCCGTTCCACCGAGATAGGCCGCGGGCTCACGGAACGCATCGGCGGCGAGTTTGAACATGGAGACGTCGAACGAGATATCGATACTACCGTACCGCGGGTCGTTGGTGAGTCCGGGGATATCGTACGATACGGCGGCGGGGTTATGGTAATAGGTTGGTATGGGCTGGAAATCGTTGCGATTGGCGAAGATGTTCGTTGCATAGGTCGCCATCTGGTCGATCGCGCTCTCGTATGCGACGAACTTCGCATCGATGATCGCGGCGTTGTCCTCCGCGAGCTGTTTCAAATTCGATTCCGCTTGAGCCTCCAGCGCGCTGGTGGAATCGTTCACCGATATCTCGCCGACATCTTCGAGGCTGCCGTATGCGATGACGCCGAGGGCCAATAGCGGGAGGAGCGAAAAGAGGATGAACGCGGTCAGTATCTTTCCGCGGATACCGTACTTGACCGTCACTTCCCGCCGACGCGATGCGTCCTTTGATCTTGACGCCGATCCAATAGTTTTCCCTGCGGTTGAGCTGGGTCTGCGTCGGCGTCGGGCGCTCGTTTTTGGAGCTGGATTCGCATTATGAGCTGGGACCATATTCAATACCACCATTGTGCTTGCGTGCCACCGATCATCCTACCAACCATGTATTTAGTTCTTCACGCCGTATCGCTGCCTATCCTAATACTCGGGGACGAACCCCTCCACCGACTCCGACTCCTCGAACATCTCTCCGACCTCCTTATACGCCGCGCGGATGCCTATATCGACATCACCGGTGTCCGCCACATGGATATAGCGTCCGTCGGGTGCCA
Source organism: uncultured archaeon (assembly GCA_964609045.1). Lineage (GTDB taxonomy): Archaea > Thermoplasmatota > Penumbrarchaeia > CAZSUE01 > CAZSUE01 > CAZSUE01. Next base: position 988 of record CAZSUE010000544.1, read on the forward strand.
CGAGCAACTCCATAAGGTCCCGGCGTATCTCGTCACCCACCCCGATCACGATCAATATCGCATCGATGCCCGTTTCCTCAATATACTGTGAGATCGGATACCGACTGTATTCTTCCCAGATCCCAAAATTGATCGAACTATTGTCCTCGCCGTCGGTGAGCGCCACCACCCAGAGCCGTCCGGGGATATCGCTGGCGATGAAATGCTTGACCGCATCGCCGATGGCGTCGAAGAACGCGGTGGAGCCATACGGCTGCAGTTTCTTGATCGTCTTTTCGATCGCCCCCGCGCCCTGCGACATGGGCACCAGTTCGTTATCGAGGGTGGACCGCGACGCGAACGAGATAACGCCCACATGGTCCTCGGGGTTGACCCGTGAATGGAGGAGCTCGACGGCGCCCGCCTTCGCCGCGTTCATCCGCTCGCCCACCATACTCCCGGACCGATCGACGACGAAGAAGACGGTCTTTTGGGCCGAGGAAGGGAGCACCGTGTCCCGCAGCTCCTCACTGCGCGCTTTGAACGCAGCCGCCTTCTCGGGCTGGCCCATGGCTTGATAGAGCTCGTGGAGGTTGGCGAGGTTATTGGCGATGCCGCGTTTGTCACCGAGCTCTTCGCTGAGTTGGAGCGACTCGCCGAGATATTTCAACGCGCCTTGGAACTCGCCGCGCTGCTTGAGGAGGAGTCCGATGTTGTTATAGCACCGACTGACGCCGCGCGCATCGTCGATACGCCGGTAGATCGCAAGCGCGCGCTCGAACTGCTCGATCGCCGCCTGTTCGTCACCGGTACGCTGGCGGAGGATGCCGAGGTTGTTATAGACCTGCGCGCACCCGACCTCATCATCGAGCTTCTCGTAACGATTCAGCGCGTCGGTGTAATAGCGTTCCGCGGTTTCGTCCTCCTCGCGGGCGCGGTAGATATTACCGATATTATTCAGCCGATTGGCGATGCCGGCGGTGTTTTCCTCTTTGCGGTCGATCTTGAGCGCATGCGAGTAGTACTCGAGTGCACGCTCATCGTCGCCGAGGCTGTGGTAGATGTTCCCGAGATTGTTGTAGCACATCGCCTCGCCGTGTTCGTTTCCCGCTTCGCGAAAGAGGAGGAGCGCGGACTGGTAGCTATTGAGCGCCTTCTTCGTATCGCCGGTGAAATAGGCGGCGTTCCCGATGCGCAGGATGGTCATGATATTGGCGAACCGCTGCGCGAGGAGCCCGATCTCATCGCCGGTATCGATATCGAGCTCCACATCGAGATCGCCGGCCGCAACTCGGTTCGCCGCTTCGGTGAGCTGCCGGATGGGGCCGACGATCCGGCTGATCACGAGGATACCGGCGACGATAACCACTGCGATGACGATGGCGACAACGACGATGAACGCGATCACGCTCGCATCGGTGCGGTCGGTGATGGACGCATCGATCGCTTTTGTGGGCGCGATGATATCGTCCACCGGCACCACGAGCCCGATGATGGCGTCGGCGGATCCGATGGGACCGTAGGCGATATAATAGTCATTCTGGTCCTCGTAGGTCACCTGCGCCAATGCTGGCTCGGTCGCGTTCCCCATGGCGGCGACGGTTGCGAGGAACTCGCTGGAGTCGCTCTCGAGATCGGCGATACTCTTGCCGAGCACCACATCGTTCCATTCGATATCCGTGCTCCAGTTAGAAAAATCCCGATGCGCGATGGTGTTGCCCGCCCGATCGATGAGGAACGCGTGGCTCTCACCGCCCAGCGAGATATCGAGGATCTGTTGGTTGAGCGTAAGGATGGTCACATCGGCGCCGATCACGCCGATGAGCGCTCCGGTGGTGGTGTTGTAGACGCCCATGGAGCCGGTGATCATGAGCCCGAGCCCGGCGGCGTCGATGTATGGATCGGTCCAGAACACCCGCGCACATTCGTTCGGTGCAGTATCGGGTCTGCTGGCGGCGTTGTTTGGATCCGACCCTTCCTCCGCCTCGATGAACGAGGGATAGCCGTCGCCGTCGGGGTCCTCCGACCATGGCGTATACCATCCTCGTGCACGCGGGTCGTAGTTGGTTTCCATGGTGTTCCACGGATACATCCGCATCACGCCCTCCGCGGTTCCCATATAGAGCCAGCCGTACTCGTCGTTGGCGTCGTAGGTACTGATGAACGGGTACTCGAGATGAACGGAGGTATTGACCGCCGTTGCCACGGACGGGCGTACGAGTGAGAAATTGAACGCTGGCTCCGGTTGTGCGCGGTAGGCCGTCTCGTTGATGAACGCCTCGGGCGCGATCTTGAACATCGAGACCGCGAGCGAGATATCGATCTCGCCGTATCGATCCGCATGCTGCAGCCCGGGCACCATCTCCGATATTGCGCTGGGGTTATGATAGTATGATCGGCGCGCCCGATAGCGATCGGGCTCGCTCCAGATCGATTCGGCGATGGTCGCCAGCCCCTCGATCTCGGCCTCGTACTGTTCGAACCGCTCCTCGATGAGCAACGCTTTCTTGCCCACGATCGTCTCGAGGTTCGTCTCCGCCTCCGCCCGCAGTGCGGCGGCGCCGTCATCCACCGACTGCGCGCCGAGGGTGCGCATACGATTGCTCGTCAGCGCGCCGAGGAGCGAGAGCGGCACCACGAGAAGGACGACGAGGAGCGCGATGACCTTCTTCTTGAGCCCGAACCTGATCGTTACCGTTCGCCCGTCACCATTCGTTGTCATTGTACCGTTCACCTCCGCTCTCGCGTCCTTCTTGGTCGCCGACGATGTTCGAGCGCTGGATCACGCTGTCGCGGATATCGATCTGCACGCTCCGCGGTTTCTTATCGAGCTGGTAGAGGTCGTTCTTGATCATCGAGAAGAACCGCTCGTCCTGCTCCATATCGCTCTTGATATCGGCCCGTATCATCCGATTCATCTCCTCGATCGCGAGTGCCAGCTGGCCGATCTCATCACTGCGCCCACGGACGGCGGGGTCGAGTTCCTCTTCATCCACCGGCGCCCATGTTGCGCTCGTATCTTCATGGCCCGCCTCTGCGTGCGCACCGGGTTCGGTCATC
>CAZSUE010000545.1:0-4016 GCA_964609045.1 uncultured archaeon
GACATCGAGGTCGGCGGCGGCGACCGCTTCACGCACGCTCATCGCGGTGGAGCCGTAGCAGAGGACCACCGTATCGTTCATATCGTCCCCGAAACGGTTGACCGTGTCCATCCCGCGGAGATGGATCTCGAGGGTGTTCTGTTTGCGCTGGCGCTTATCGTGCATCTGCGTGATCATCTCCGCCGCTTCGGTGGTGATGCCGGTCTCGTCGTGCTCGTACGAATTGATCTTGATCGGCTCATCCGAAGGCCACACGGCGAGCGGCGAGATGCCGGAGGATGTATCGCGATAGCGCGCGTAGCGCTCGGTTGATCCGGCCTCCGACGCGGGCGTGTCCTCGACCTCCCCTTCGGTCTCCACCATGGCCCAGGGCACATTGTCGAGTTCGCTTGTGAGATCAATGTGCATGGTGCTCTCTGCCAGGTGTTTTTCCGTGAGGAGGAGCGCCGGGAGCTGGAAGTGCCATGCAAGCTCGAGCAATTCTGCTGCGACACGGAACGCTTCCTCCACGGTGCCCGGCGAGGCGACGAGGCGCGGGAAATCGCCGTGGCCCTGATTGAGCGCGAACCGGAGGTCCGCCTGCTCGGTATAGGTGGGCACGCCGGTGGAGGGGCCGGTGCGCGAGCCGAGGTAGACGAGGAGCGGCGTTTCGGTCATGCCCGCCAGCGATATCGCCTCGCCCATCAGCGCCACACCGCCGCCGCTGCTGCCGATCATCGACCGTGCGCCCGCCGCCGCGGCGCCGATGGCGATATTGGCCACCGCGATCTCGTTCTCCGGATGCATCACACCGATACCCAACGCTTTGGCGTGCTTTGCGAAAAAATGCAAAAGTGTCGATGCAGGGGTCATGGGATACGCTACATAGCACTGGAGCCCGGCGGCGGCGGCGCCGAGCGCGATGGCCTCGTTACCACTGAGCATGCTGCCAGTGGCGTCGCCGCTGGCGAGGGCAATGGTGCCCTCCCCCAGTGCCTCCTGCATGAGGTCGTAGACCAAGAGCGCGTATTGCACATTGTTCTCGAGGTCGGCGGGGTACTCGTCGCGGACCAGTTGCTCCAGCGCGTCGTGACCGGCATCGAGCATTCCGGCGAGCGCGGCCACGGCGCCCACGCCGAGCCGGCGGTTGTGGTCCGGAAATGCCCGCGCCTCAGCAGTGAGCGGGAGCGCGATGATAGTGGGTGTATCGCTCTCGCGCTCGTTCTCGCTCTTAGCCTCGAGATCGTCGCTCATCGCATCGCTATTGACGACGACCAGCCCATCCTCTGCGCAATGGTCCATATGGCGGTGGTAGCTCGGCTCGTCCAGTGCGACAACGAGATCGGCGCTGAGGTAATGGCTATAGACCGGTTCCGAACCGGAGGTGACGACGGAGAAATTATGGCCGCCGCGGATCAAGCTCTGATAATCGTCCATTTGGAAAATATACCGCTTATAGCGACGGAACAACGCTGCTGCGACGCTACCGGCCTTCTTGATCCCTTGTCCGGCCTCGCCGCCGATCAATACGGTGAAGATATCGTTGGTCTCTTCTGACGCCTCATCTGCACTCATAGTCTGCCCTTCCCGGATAGAAGTTTTATCGCCGACGATTCGGTCACCGCGTTGGAGGTGCAGCGATACTGGTCGATCATTGGCTGCGAACGGGCCGTTTCACCGAACATCGTCCATGGGAAGGGAGTGATACTATATGAGCAAATTTCAAATTTACCTGTAAAACGGATGGCGATTTGGCATGATTGTATTACAAATTTGGTACAAATCATCGCGCATGATCGCTCTGCATGGTATGCTGCTCGTGGCGAACGCTCCATGCCCCTCCTCTCGGACGCCGACGGGAGCTGCGACAACAGCGGAGCGCGCGCTACGCGCCACTTCTCGCAAGATGGCTTTGAGGGTCCGCTCTGACGGGAGGGGAGAGGATACGCATGGCGAAGAAAGCATGCGCATCGCATATGTGGCTGACCGAGAACGAAGGCGCGGGCAAACCTATATTTATCTTTTATCCAGAAAGCACAAATAGGAGAACATTCGGCACCGGATATGGAATGGGTTGTCGGTCAGCCTCGGTCAGCCCCGTCAGGCTCATTCCAGGCAGAGCAATTAGTTAATACATTTTTTGGCGAAAATCTAAATACTTAACCCTTTGAATGGAATGAACCCCGTCATACATACATACATACATACATACATACATACATACGATGATTATATAGGTATAATATAGGTATAGATACACATATACATATCAGAGTATATCGTCAATATGTAGATTCAGAGCGTGATGCCGTAGATGCCGGAGTACTTCTCTTTGAGGTACTCGATGAACGGATCGGTGGAAAGACGCTGGCCGGTGACGCGTTCACAGAGGTCGTTGGGGAAATACATCCGTGCTGGGTGGTGGATATGCTCGTTCAGCCACTGCTTGAGCGGGAGAAGCTCGCCGGCGGCGATCTTCGCATCGAGCCCGTCGATCTCTTCGCGCGCCGTATTGTAGAACTGCACGGAGTAGAGGTTGCCCAGCGCGTAGGTGGGGAAATAGCCGAAGAGTCCGGTGGGCCAGTGCACATCCTGGAGCACGCCCTTCGCATCGTTGGGCGGGGTGATGCCGAGATATTTCTCCATGAGCTCGTTCCAGACCTGCGGCGTCTCTTGGATCTCGACCTCGCCCTCGAAGAGCATGCGCTCGATATCGAACCGTACGAGAATATGGAGGTTATAGGTCACCTCATCGGCCTCGATGCGGATGAGCGAGGGTTCCACATGGTTGATGGCGGCATGGAAATCGCGCAGCGGCACCTCACGGAACTGTGACGGGAATGTCTCCTGCAGCTTGGGATAGTAATGGTGCCAGAAGCGCTCGCTGCGGCCGATGATGTTCTCCCAGAGCCGCGACTGCGATTCGTGGATGCCCAGCGAGATCGGCTCGGCCATGGGCGTGCGGAAATGCTCGCGGAGGAAGCCCTGTTGGTAGAGCCCGTGACCCGCTTCGTGGATGGTGGAAAAGATCGCCGAGGCGATATTCTCCTCGTAATAATGGGTGGTGATGCGCACATCGTCGTTGGCGCCGATGGTGAACGGATGCTCGGTCTCGTCGAGCCGGCCACGCTCGTAATCGTAGCCCATCGCTCGACTGAGCATGGTGACGAACTCGCGTTGTTCGGGGACGGGACATGGCTGACGGAGGACGGAGAGATCGGGGTCGAACTCTGCATCCACGAGCGTTTCGACGATGGGGACCAGCTTGGCGCGGAGATCGTTGAAGAGCGGTTTCAGTTCCGCGATGGTCATATTCGGCTCGTACTCGTCGAGGTGCGCGTCGTAGGGGGCCTCCTCGTAGCCGATGCATTCGGCCACACGCTGCTTGAGCGCGAAGGTCTTTTCGAGGAGCGGTGCGAAGATGGAGAAATCGCTCGCTTTCTTTGCACGCAGCCATGCCTCGATAGCCGTCGACTTCGTCTTGGCCAGCTCACGCACCAGCTCCGAGGGGAGCTTGACCGCGCGCTCGTAATCGCGCCCAAAGGCGCGCACATTGGCGCGCTGGGCGTCATCGAGCTGCGCGTTAACGGACTCCTCCTGCAGTGCGTCGAGGTATGAACCGAGCTGCGGGTCGATGAACCGTTCGTGCCGTGTCCCCTGGACCGTGGCGAGCTGCTGGCCGCGGTCACCATGCGCCTTGGGCGGCATGTATGTCTCCATATCCCATTCGAGCATTTCCACCACACCGTTGAGGTTGGCCAGTTCGTGTACGCGCTCGATGAGATCATCGTACGGTTCCGGAGCTCCGTTGCCGCCTTCGCTATGTTCCTCATTTCCATCCGTCATTGCTGCCACCTGCGTTCACGATGATGTGCCGTATGGCGCCATCGCTATTGAGTATTTCTGTTTTTGTCTCAGCACCAGACCTATAGCTTCAAACATCCGTTGTAGCCTCGATCGCGGCTTATCTACCGGCGTTGCTCGCGATTCTGCGGGGGTTGGAACGAAAGAGCATTTCGACTCACCGCAAGTTCTCA
>CAZSUE010000546.1:0-4015 GCA_964609045.1 uncultured archaeon
ATCTCTGAGGATCCCCTGCACCCGGAGGAGAGCTTCCGGTAACGCCACCTTGTGCCAGATGAGGTAGCCGCGCCGTTCGTCACAGGCGGGGCCGATCCCGTCCTCGCCCGGTTCTTTCCAGCAGACCTCGTCGTTCGTCGTCTCTTCCACCTCGCGGAGAACGACCGTATCGCTATCGTACTCGATCAGGCGCCCTTTATAGCAATTACCGTCGACCATGACCACCGCGACCGTCTCGTCGATCAATCGTTCCAGCCTACTTTCAAAGATCATTCTACCTACAACCCGTCAGAAAACACTACGATATAAATAACGCGCATAATCCAAAATGAGAACGGCGGACAGCCACCGATCAGCGCTGCGGAAGTGTTATACGAACGAAGCGAACGCGGGATGATAAATCTTTCGTCACCCACTGCTCTCACAGCCTCATAGGCGCTGAAATGACCGCTCAGCAAAACTGGCGCCCGCGCTCGGCCGCACCTTCCGCAGTTGCCGCAGTTGCCGCTCGACGATCTTTCGTGCCGTTCGCCCGATCCGCTTCGCGCTTTGGGCTTCGCGCGTTGGACCCCGAGCGATAATACTAAGTAACGATCGGTTCCATTGCCGCATCGGATCGGCATGCAACAGACATTGATGGCCGCAAGCATGATCAGTATCACCCCCGCCATCCTCTTTCTCCTCTTCTCGTTGAAGGAGTATGAGTCGTATTTCGACGATCGCAAGATCTTCTTGTCGTTCGCTGGCTCGCTCTTTGCCGGCATGCTCGTCGCCTTCTTCCACCTCGTTCTCACACGCTATTTCGGCATCCAGCTCATCGCCACCTTCACCTTCATCACCGTGATCGTCGGCATCGCGGTCATGACGAACTTCCTCTTTTTCATCGTGCTCAATCTCAATATGTACGGACAGAAATTCGACACCACCTACTACGGTGCGGCGTTCGGCTTCGGCGTCGGTGCCATGGTCTCGGTGGCGCAGCTCTTTTCGTTCTTCGAATACGGGTTTCGGATGAACGCACAATACATCGGTTCCATGCTCTTCTACGCCGTCGCCGTGGTCCTCTTCCACGGCGCGATCGGCATCTATATCGGCTACGGCAGCTACAAACGCCGCCCGTTTAAGTATTTCTTCTACGCGCTCCTCCTCTCTCTCCCGTTCAACGGACTGATATTCTTCTGGTATTGGTTCAGCTGGACGACGAACGCCTATAATCGTACCTACGAGCTCGCCAATATCTACAGCGGTGGGTGGTGGGTGCTGCTGCTCGCCTTGGTCTGGGCGATCTTCGTCTACCGCATCATGCATACCCGGATAATGCCGGCGGCGCTGCCGGAAGAAAAACGACGGGAACGCCGACGCGCGATCCGTAAGCGCAAGCGCAAACGCGTCACCGTCAACGCGCTCCCCTCGGATTCGAGCAATCCCAAGCGGAGCCCGAAGAACGGGCAAGATTGATGCGGGAGGTGAGTGGGGTGAACGGGCAAATTATCGGGGGTGACCCCAAAATTTATATTTTCACTATCGGCATCAAAATCTATGGCATATTGCCCGAATTGCGGTTATGTGGGCGATTTCGAGATCGGTGAGTGTCCACGCTGCTCCAGCTTCGACGAACCGTTTTTTGGACCCGAGACGCGCTCCCCGCGAGGATTGGACGCTGCGCCGGTTGATCGTAACCGGCGCGCCAACATGCATCGCGAGGGGCGAGAAGGCGGCGAGGGGGGTGAGGGGCGCCCGGTGCGCTCCACCGCTCGCTCGGGCGGACCACCGCCGAAACAGTGGAACGCGGAAGGACCCCCATCGGCTTCCGCAGCGCGCGCGTCGCGCTCACGGACCTCGAGCTCGCAACCCACTTCGTCCGTCCCTCCCCCCACATCCCGCACATCCCGCACATCTCGACCCCGATCATCGAGAGACCAGCGACAGAAACGGGGGCGGGAGTATCGCCCGCAGCCGAAGCGGAGTTCTTCCGCATCGCGGTCGCAGTCGCATTCACCCACCCAGCGTCGGCGGCGCCACATTGGGCGCAAGATCGGTGCGGTGTTCTGCATCTTCCTCCTTCTTGGCTTCCTCCTCGTTCTGTTCTATCCGCCGTTCGAACCGTATCGCGACCGGCTGCTCCAACTGGGCGACCAACTGAACGAACCGGTCCGAGAATATCCGAAGGAAGCGGACTTCGTCCTCGAACGGACCTTCGACCTCGAATCCTATCGCGCGGTCCAGTACTGGGAGCTTCGCATCCCACATCCGTACGATATCCCAAAGATCGCGCCGGGCGCGGGCGGCATCCAGCGCGTCGACGCTGTGACCCTGACGCCTCGACCGTCCAATGGCGTCGCGGAGCCGGGTGAGGTGATGATATGGAGCGGGACCGGCCAGCTCGAGGAGCGCATCGTCATCCGCTACGATATCCACGCCACGACCACCTCATGGGGCGGGGAGGCGTCGGCGGCGGCGTCGGGGACACTGGCGGATATTCCGCAGAACCTTACCGCTCAATACACCCACGACCAATGGGCGGTGGACGCCGACAACGACGGTGAGCCGGAGGACCGCGACAGCGACAATGTCCCAGACGAGTGGCGCATCTATCCATCGCACCCGCGCATCCAGTCGCTCGCCGAGGAGTTGACCGCCGGTCACTCAACCGTCTATGGAAAGGTGAGATCGATCTTCGACTACCTCAATGAGCATTTGAGCTATACCACGAGTGGCGGGCTCCCCAAGGCGTGCCTCACCACGCTCGATACGCGAACCGGCGACTGCGACGACCAATCGATCCTCCTCATCTCCCTCTGCCGCGCCGTGGGGATACCCGCATGGCTGGAACTCGGCGTGCTCTACGACAAGAGTAGGGACCAATGGGAGGGGCACGGCTGGGCGAATGTCTTCGTTCCCATGCGCGGCGATGACATCATCGCGCCCATCGATGTCGTGAACAACCAGTTCCTTTTCCGCGACTGTTATCGCTTCACCGAATGGATCGATTCCGGAGCCACCGGCTACTTCAATGATCGGGGTGATTGGGTCGACGGCGCCCTCGAGACCTATTATCGCTCCTTCTCATATCAGTACTCGCTCACGTCGCCACAGGTGCAAAAATCCGAGATGTTCCATACCGTTTCGATGGAGACCGACGGAAGTGTCGTCGTTTCCGGCAGCGGTGAACAGAACCGTAGTGTGCCCGGGTTCGGCCCTTTTCATTTCATTGGCGCATCGGCCGTCATCGTCGTGGCCGTCGGCATCGACCGACGCCGCCGAAGGGGATAGTGAGAGAGACCCTGAGATCATCGCTCGGCGGCGGGGGGTGAGCGTTGCGTCTTCGCGACCGTTTCGGAAACATGCGCCGAACACGGCCAAACGGGCAAGTGGCGGTATGATATGGGATGCGACGGTAGGGTGTGGGCTGGTATGGTGTGGGCTGGTAGGGTGTGGGCTGGTATGGTGTGGGCTGGTATGGTAGGGTGTGGTATGGCGTGGTAGGGCATGGGGTGGGATGATAGGATGGTCTGTCTCGTATTCCGAACCATATTTATACCGTATGAGTATTCCGATCGTGTCCATGACCGTATTGTGCAGCGCGTGTTTGCGATAGCGTCCCTCGGCTTGACCGAAGGGGAATGGTGACGACCGAACCGCAACGCAGGTACGGCGGGGACGGGAAAGTGCGTTCTATGCGTTGTATCCTCTGTCAAGCGGAAATGACGAAACGGAAGCTCGAGGGTGTGGAGATCGATATCTGCCCAAACGGTCACGGTATCTGGCTCGATGAGGGCGAACTGCATGAGCTCTCCGGTATCGACCCGAAGATCAGCCGGCTCCTCATCTGTCCGAACTGTCGCGTGATGATGGCGACGAAGATGGTCGAAGGGATCGAGATCGATATCTGCCCGCGATGCAAATCGATCTGGCTCGACGAGGGCGAGCTGGAACAACTGGCGCAGATCGATCCGCGAACGGGCTATCGCAACGATCTGAAAAAAATCCTTTACGGGATGCACGACCAGGGCGA
>CAZSUE010000547.1:0-4013 GCA_964609045.1 uncultured archaeon
TCGACGGACGCTGACTCCGAGCGAAGCGAGGAATGGCGCGACGAGGGAACGAGGGAACAGGGGATGGGGGATGCTCCCTGGCCTGGCCAATGGTGTCTGGTATAGGATTTTAGGACCGGAACCGGCCATTGGGATGGTGGCTCTGTGTCCGCGGTAGCTGTCCGTACAACCGTCACCATCTCGAATTGGAAAGAATGATCAGAAGTATATTGTACCGGGACGCTCCATGCATGCTATTGGCGTCAGGTAGAATCGTGACGGTGGTCGGTGTGATAACGAAGGTCGCGATCGAGAACTTCAAATCCATCAAGGCACTCGCTTTCTCGCCAAGGCGGGTCAATTGTCTCATCGGCGAGCCGGGGAGTGGCAAGTCGAATATCCTCGAAGCGATGGGGCTGCTCTCCTGCGCGGGGCATGATGGGTATCGGGATATTGATGGCTATGTGCGGTTCGAGCACATGGCAGATCTCTTTGCCAACCATAATCTCGGCCGACCGATCACGATCACCGTCGATAATGGGACCTCGACAACGCTCTCGCTGCGTTACAATCGCGATTGGTACCGGCTCGGAACGATAGAAGATGGGTCCTTCAAAGAGATCGGGAACTTCACAGAAGATGGAGACTGGAATGCGGTCGATCCTGGCAAAAGTAAAGTGGGCGAATTGAACAGGATCCGGTTCTATCGCTACCTGCGCGAGGCAAGATTTGATGATGGCCGCCCCGGCTCCCTCCGCCCGCCCAGTGGCAAGAACCTCTTCGCGGTGACGCAGTTCGACCAAACGATCAACGCGCTCGTTTCGGAGATATTCAAGCAATTCGATCTTCGCCTCTCACTTCGGTCTCACGAGAAAAGCATCGAAGCGGTGCGCGAGGTCGACGATGTCTTCTACACCTACCCCTACATCACGCTCTCGGATACGATGAAACGAACGGTCTTCCATCGCGTGGCCATCGCCTCGAACGAAGGTGCCACCATCCTCTTCGAGGAACCGGAGACCCACGCCTTCCCGCTCCACACGAAGCATCTCGGCGAGCGTATCGCCAGAAACGAGCGCAACCAGTACTTCATCGCCACCCATAACCCCTATCTCTTCTCCGCGCTCGTGGAGAAGACCGCGGCGAGCGATCTCGCGGTCTTTCTTACCTTCATGCGCGATCATATCACCCATATCCATCGCTTGATGGTGGAGGACCTCGAGGAGATGCTGGGTTATGAGATCGACCCGTTCTTCAACCTCGATCGGTACCGACCCTCCGAAGGAGTGGATGGCGATTGATCGCCGTGGAATGCAACGCAGATGAGACCCTCGTTCGGACACTCGGTATTCGCAAACACGCCATCGTCCATTGTCGTGGCAAAGCCGAGGTGATCAAGAAGCTGACCAAGGGCCAGGCGGTGGGAGGGATGGTAGATGAAGACCCCGCGTCGATACCGCCGGGCTATATGCGCGAGTTCGAACAGCTCGAGGTCGATACGCACAACGATCTCAGATGGTATGGCTATCACGATAGACGGCTGGTCGTACTCTCGCCGCGGCTGGAAGAATGGGTCATCGAGCGCGCGAAACGCGTGAATGTCCTCCTTCGAGAATACAAACTCCCCAATGACGCAGATCGATTACACGACCGTATCGCATCAGAGGTACACCAGGCGAAGTTCGAGGATCTGCTCCTCGCGATGATCGACCGTGGTGAGGAGGGTCTTCGGACGATCGAGCGATTGCTTCGGGCATCGCGCGAACGAGGAACATCGATCCGTGATCATGGGCGATAGAACGGCCACGCTCGAGGAGGAGGACATCGATCTTGCACCGGGAGGCGATCGTGAATTTGGGAATAACGATGCTGGGGATGAGATGGAAATAAATGAGGCCGGTTCTTCGTGGACGACCATACCGGGCGTAGGTGGATTTCGGCCAGCACGCGATCATGAAGGTGATCATGAACCATTCATGGACATGGAAGGACCCCGTGGACGGACGGGAGCAGAGCGTCCATAATCCATAAGGGTGATAGAAGATAGAACGCCGTTTCCTATTTTGCTATCGTTCCTCTTCTTTTTCTTCTTTCTTCTTTTCCCGCGCACCGCACGCCTAGCGCCCTCCGGAGTCGCCTCAGCAGAACCAAGCCGCTGAGACGTTGAGGCAAGCACCGCACACACCCAAAAGCATTAATCCCTCACCGGCGCTTGCCACCCTCACCAGGGCGGTGGTCTCATCTCACTATTTAACTTCAAGCGCAGAAAACGACGGGGAAACGGGCAAAAAACGGGCGGCGAGCCACATGGTGACGACCCCGATGCACGGCTCAAGCTCGACGGTGCCTATCGCATCGACGGAGAGAAGGTCGTCTTCGACCTCGGTGGTGCACCGTTCACATTTACGAACCTCCATGCCACGGTCAGCGCGGACGGCGTCCTCTTCCAGGTAGAGGACGAAGCGCCGATGAATCTGCTCGATATCGCATCGACGGTGACGATGACGGTCGAGCTCGAAAGGGAGGCGATTGTGAACGCCGATACTGCGGAGCTGACGCTGATGCTCAAGCCATCCGTGTTCGAAGAATATAAGGGACACATCCTCCAGCAGCATACCATCTACGATGTGTTCGACCTGACGGTCGACGGTGTCAAACCGCTCCTCGACCTCGCCAATTATGATCTCTTCCAGTATAAAGTGACAGAGCAATTATAGGCGCGATCGCGACGTGGACCTCAACCGCGTTGAACCACAACAGCGGTTCTACGTACTTTTCAACTAAGGCAAATGAAAAACGATCGGGGGTGGGGCGGCCCCCGTTCCCCAACCCCCCGTTCCCATGTTTCTCATACCAATCCTAATCCCTTTCATCCGTCCCATCCACGCCCGTGTTCCACGAGCCGATCTCGATGAGATTGCCCTCTGGGTCCGCCACCATGGACGAGCGCATTCCCCATGGCTCGTTGCGCGGTTCGTACACCGGTGTTGCCCCGGCGGCAACGACCCGTTCGAATTCTGTATCGACATCTGCAAAATGTGGAAGGTCGATGGCCAGTTCGAAGGTGCCGTTCAAACCCTCGGGATAGCCAGGTGTCGTACCGAGGAGCGCAGGGAGCTTGGCGCGTTCGTACATAGCGAAACGGATCCCCTCATGCACGAACTCGGCATAGGGGCCGGTCCCGTCCCATTCGTCGTTCGGTTCCATGCCGAGCACATCGCGATAGAACGCCACCATCGTCCCGATATCGTCGACAAAGAGCCCCACCATCGCGAAGCGTACTTGAGATGACATCCTATGACCGCCGAACGATCTATTGATCGTGCGCCATGCCCCGGTATCCGGAACCCGACCGCGATAGAGTTGGATCGCGAGCACTGCGAGGGATCATGCGCGGAGGAAGGAATCGGCGTAGAGTTGGTTGTTATTGAGGATGTCGCAGGCCTTCGCGATCTTCATCAGCTCGTCGTCGAGCGGGTCGCAGATCGCCGCGGTCAGCCCGCGCCCGGCGAGCATGGCGAGGTAGGCCCGATTGAGCAGCGAGCGCTCGGTAGCGCCGTTGGAGACATTGCTGAGCCCCACCACGGTCTTCGGCGGTGGCGACGAGATATTATTGAACAGTTCCATCGCTTCCAAGATCGCCGGGCCCTGATCCTGCGCCGCTTTGATCGGGAGAACGATCGGATCGATATAGAGCTGCTCGGTGTCCACGCCGAACTGCATGGCCGTGGCGACGAGGAGCATCGCCGTCTCCGAGCGGAGCGTGGGGTCGTTGGGCACCCCGTCCTCGTTCAAGGTGAGACAGATCACATCGCAATCGTGCTCGGCGGCCAGCGGGAAGACCTGTTCCATCTTTTCCATCTCCGCCGTGGTGGAATTGATGATCGTCGGACCCGAGACCGCCTCGACGCCCGCCTCCAGAACCTCGAAGACCGGTGAATCGACGCAGAGCGGGAGATCGGTCACTTCCTGGACCGTCTCCACCATCCATACCATATCGTCGGCAGCGTTCGCACGGCCGGTGCCCGTATTGA
>CAZSUE010000548.1:0-4006 GCA_964609045.1 uncultured archaeon
GTGCGCACATGTTCGATGGGATCGTTCAGCCGTTCGATCACATCGGGCACCGAGACCGCCACCGCCGCGGGCGAGGCGTGACCCAGTTTCTCCACCGCCGCCAGCGCGCACCATCGCACCGTCGCCTCGCGATCGTTCATCGCCGAGACCATCCCCGGGAGGATCTCGGGCGCGAGCGCAGGATCGTGTTCGGTGAGGGTGCCGAGGATCTCGATGGAGTGCTGGCGGACCTCCTTGTCATCGTCGCTGACGCGCCCGATCAATTGGGGGAGCGTGGCACAGAGCCGATCCGGCCACCCCTCCGCTAAACGGCTCAAGAGCGCGATGGAGGCACGGCGCATCGCGATGGCGGGCGCCTCGAGCGATCGGACCAGTAACGGGATCGCGGTGTCCGGATGTTCCCGGGCGGTGCGCTCGATGGTACGGAACACATTGGTCCGGAGCGTACGGTCCTGCGCGGTGAGACACTCGATGAGGGATGGAAGTGTCCGCTCCGGCGCATCGAGGAATTTATCGAGCGCATGCTCCGCGTTGCGCCGTGCCTCTGCATGCGGGTCGCTGAGACATTCCATCAGTGCGGGGATGACCAGCGCTGGGTTCTTTTTCGAAAGGCCCCGCAGAGCGGTGATGGTCCAGCGCCGGAGGCTGTCGTGATGCTGCGCACGGTGCCTCAGCGGCTCGTGTTTAAAGCTGTCCATGAGACAACGCATCAAAGTCGGACTTGCGTCACTGATGGCCAGCGGTCTGTTACGGGCGAACTGCACCAGTGCATGCGCCGCGTTGGCGTAGACCGCATGCTTCGTATCCACACCGCTATCCGGTTCGTAGAACGGGTAGTTCAGCCAGCGAATGAGCGTGGGGATGACCGGCTCGAAACGCTCCGGTTCGCGCGCGGAGAGATTGACGATGATCGTCGAGAGGAACCGCAGCTGGTTCCATGGGAGCTGATGGCTCGACGGTGCGCCCAGACGCTGGTCGAGGCGCTCGATCAGATGCAAGATCAGAACATCGAGCTCGGGGTGCGCGATATTGAGGAGCGGCTTGAGGATGCGGCCGGCCAGCTGCACGACGCGCGTATCGGTATCGTCCAGTGCGTCAAGCGCGAAGGGGAGATACTGCACCGCGCGCTGCGGTTCGTTCTGTAACAATCGCGCCAGCGACTCCAAACCTTTCCGCCGTCGCGAGGGCTTTCTACTCTCCAAGAGCGTTCGGATCCGTGGTGGAATATCGATCGTCCTCCTTCTTCTTGGTCTTGGCTCGGTCTCTGTCTGTCCCTGCCCCTCTCTCGGTCTCGGTCTCCGTCTCCATCTCCATCGTCTCTTTCGTCATCTTTCACCGATCATCGCAGCTGCGTACATGAGAGCACATGAGAACGCATGAGAGTACATGAGAGTACATGAGAGTACATGAGAACATAGGAGATCGTGGTAGAAAATACCTAAAACAAGAATTAGGCCTATTTCTAAGCTCTGAACCGTCGTAGGATAGATTAAGGTTTCGGTGGGCGTCCTCATGCCAGCTCGGCAACGGGAGCACGGTGCGGAGCGGTGAGGATGAGACAAAACGGTAGCCCGTCCCTTGGCTCGAACGAAAACGCTCTCTTTCGAGGCGCGAAGTGAAGGTGATCCAGTCGAGTGTGACCAAAAACCATATGTACTGCAGGAAACTAACGCATGAAGCCATTCATCTGTCTACCATTGGTAGGGAGGCCTGAGCATCACGACAGAGAACTATGATGTGATCATAATCGGCGGCGGCCCGGCCGGGTTGTTCGCCGCACACGAGATCGCTGACGATGGGTTTGATATCCTCGTCATCGAAAAGGGGAAGGAGACGAAAGAACGGAGATGTAAGATCGAGATCCACGGCTATTGCGTCCATTGTCCACAGTGCGATATCATGTGCGGCATCGGCGGCGCTGGCACCTTCTCGGACGGAACGCTCAACCTGCGCCACGATATCGGTGGCGACCTCTCCGAGTTCACCGCCACCGTCGACGAGGCGATGGAGCTGGTCGAATATGTCGATAAGATCTTCCTCGCCGCCGGTGCGCCCAACAAAACGATACGTGCACCTGCCGAACGCGTGGAGAACCTGAAACGGCGCGCGGCAGCGGTCGGCGCACGGTTCCTCCCCATCAAACAACGCCACATCGGCTCGGACAACGCGCCGCGCGTGATCCAGAACATGCAGGCAAAGCTCCTCTCTCGTGGTGTCGAGTTCAAGGTCCAAAATAAGGTCACCGACCTCATCATCGAGGACGGGCGATGCGTCGGCGTGGTCACCGATGACGGCACCTATCGTGCACGATGCGTGCTCGCGGCGAGCGGCCGCGCAGGCACCGCATGGCTCAACGAGCTCGTGATGCGCTACGACATCAGCGCGCGACAGGCGCCCATCGACGTCGGGATGCGCGTCGAGGTGCCGGCCATCATCATGGACCCGATCACCGATATCAACCGCGATCCGAAGTTCCACATCCGCACCGAACAGTACGACGATTTTGTTCGGACCTTCTGTACCAACGAACATGGGTTCGTCGTCAAGGAATCGTACGATGGGTTCATCGGCGTCAACGGGCACTCGCTCAAAAGCCGGCGGTCGGAGAACACGAACTTCGCATTCCTCACCCAGGTAGAGCTGACCGAGCCGCTGGAAGATACCACGCGTTACGGCACCTCGATCGCGAAACTGGCCACGACCATCGGCGGCGGCAAACCGATCGCGCAGCGTATGGGCGACCTCCGTCGCGGGCGGCGGTCGACATGGGACCGGTTGAAACGCAACCCCCTCCAGGTGACACTGAACGAGGTCACCCCCGGCGACATCTCTATGGCGCTCCCGCACAGGATCGTCATGGATATGATCGAAGGGCTCGAGAAACTCAACGAGATCATACCCGGTGTCGCCTCGGACTCGTCCATCCTCTATGCTCCGGAGATCAAGTTCTACGCCATGCGGCTCGATGTAAACGATCGGATGGAGACGAGCATAGAGAACCTCTTTGCCGCCGGTGATGGTGCGGGTCTCTCCCGCGACATCGTTAACGCCGCAGCGACCGGTGTGCTCGCTGGACGCGGGATATTCCGGACCCTGGAAACTGACCAATAGCTTAAAAAGGTACAGCCCCATGTCGTCGAACGCGTTTTGTCCTATTTCGCTCGGCAGTCCTCTCCCCCTAACCCCCCCCCATCGAAAGGTGCGGTGGCGTGGTGGTAACCATGCGAAAAATTGGTTGGTTCGATAAACGAAAGATCGCGCGCTTGAATAAGCAGATAGATAAATTGCACCGCAAGATCGATATGGAAGAGATGAAGATCGATAATGCGCGCGAACGGTGCGATGCGAAAGAGATCACGAAAGCGGAGTTCAGGCGCATCAAAACGTGGTGCAATAAGCATGAGCGTGAGTACCGCTCCGCCATTACCCGCAAGAAGAAAGCGCGCATGGCCTTCGAGCGCAAGGCGAAGGAAAAAGAGGAGAAACGGCGCAAGAAATTGGAGAAGCGGCTGGCGCGGAAGAAGGCGAAGGAAGAGGAACGTCAGGACTAAATTGTGAGGGGCAACAGGGGACAACATGGGGTAACATGGGGCAACAGGGGACAACGGGTACGGCGGTCGACCGCGAGTGCGATGGTTGTTGACGCGTTTCTATATCTATATCTATCTCTATATTTTTCCCGCTATAGCAACCTGTACCTGACCGGCGTTCGAGCATGGAGAGGCGCAGCACCAGAACGTACCACACTCAAACCGTTTTCGATGGCCAGATCACTGCTTTGCATTGTGTCATAGTGTTATGGACGGAAATCTATCTCACAGACCGTCCAGAAAATGAAAAGCAAAGAGTGATGGATGTCCTTTGTTCCATCTCACCGCTTCCATTGGACATCCAAAGCGCAAAATATGCCGGCGGATAATATCAAGCGGGCAATTAAAAAAGGCACAGGCGAGCTTCCCGGCGTAAGTTACGACGAAATTACCTACGAGGCTTACGGACCAGGCGG
>CAZSUE010000549.1:0-3982 GCA_964609045.1 uncultured archaeon
GCGTTGTGTTGTGTTGCGTTGTGTTGTGTTGCGTTGTGTTGTGTTGCGTTGTGTTGTGTTGCGTTGTGTTATGATGTGTTGTGTTGCGTTGTGTTATGATGTGTTGCGTTGTGTTGTGATGTGATGTGGATATTATATGACTGTACCGTTCCGTTCACGTCGGAATCTTCATGTACGCATATCGCTCTTGATGCTGGGCAAGGGCGTATGCAACGCGAGGGTAGGATATGAAGGAATACGATGTCATCGTGATCGGGAATGGCTCCGGCGGTCATATCGCCCACTTTGCGGCACGTGAGGGATACCGTGTGGCACTGGTGGACGAGCCACCGGTGGGCGGTACATGCCAGAACTACGGCTGCAAACCGTCCAAATCGTTGATCTATGCGGCAGACAAACTGCTGGAGGTGAGCGCCGCCGGTGCGTTCGGCATCGATGTCACGGTGAACGCGGTGGATGCGGCCGGCATATTAGCAGCGACGCGTGCCAAGATCGCTGGGTGGCAGAGTGACCAGATGAGCGCGATCGAGAAGATCGGAGCGGTGGATTATTATGCGAAAAGGGGCGAGTTCGTCGACGATTATCTCGTTGCGGTGGGGGACGATGTGCTCACTGGTGAGAAAATCTTCATCGCCAACGGTGCGCGGCCGTTGGTCCCGCCCATCGACGGGCTCGGCGATGTGGATGTCACCTACCTCACCAACGAGACGGTCTTCGAGCTCGAAACAGTGCCCGCGAGCATGGTCATCATCGGCGGCGGCTATATCTCGGTGGAGTTCGCGCACTTCTTCGCCGCCATGGGTGTGGAGGTTACGATCGTCCAGCGCGGTGACCGTCTCGTCAAGGGGCTCGACCGCGAGGTCTCAGAGCGGCTCTACGACGCGCTCTCGGAGCGGATGACGGTGCTATTGAATACCGACGCAAAGCGTGTGGCGCGTGATGGCGAGAACGGCGGCGACGGTTATCGTGTGATCGGACGGGCGCGATCGGGCGAGGAGCGCGTACTCAGCGCCGAGGCGCTCATGCTGGCGGTGGGCCGGCATTCGAACGCCGACCGGCTCGCAGTGGAGAAGACCGGTGTGGAGACCGACCGCCGCGGTTATGTCCGTGTCAATGACTATCTCGAGACGAGCCAACAAAATATCTGGGCCATGGGCGATATCACGGGGAGGGCGATGTTCAAGTATGTGGCCAATCGCGAGGCGACGCTCGCATGGAATAACGCAACGCATGGCGAAAAGCGAGCGCTCGATCACACGACAGTGCCCACGGCGATCTTTACCTATCCACAGATCGCGTCGGTGGGTCTGACGGAGGAGGCGGCCGTCGCCTCGCACGATATCCTCGTCGGGCGCGCAGAGTATACCGATATTGTGAAGGGACGGATCCAGCAGGCGAGCGGGCTGGTGAAAAGCATCGTGGAACGAGGGTCGGAGAGGATCCTCGGGTTCCACGTCATCGGCCCCCACGCACCGCTCATCGTGCAGGAGATGGTGTACGCGATCAAGTACGGTGGCACGGCGCAGATGGTGATAGATACGATCCATCTCTTCCCGTCGCTCTCGGAAGTGGTCCAAGCGTCGCTCCGGGCGCTGGAGCCGGCCGGTCCATGAGCGCGTTGCGCGCCGATGTGCGTGAGGAGTGTTCAGAGCGGCCGGGGTGTGATGTGGGGGTTAGATTAGAGCCCAAGGCGCGCTAAGAGGATGAAGATCGTGATGAAGATCGCACCGATCGCGCCGAAGAGGACCCATGGGTTCGTATGGAGGAGTTCGTGGAGCGTGAGCTGGGGTCGCTCGCCTTTGTGGAGGAGCGTTCGAAGCCGCGGATAGAGCGCTGCATAGAGGGCCGCGCCGAGGAGCATCCCGACGATGCCGAAGACGGCGTGTACCGAACCGGTGCCCACCGCACCCGGTGCGGTCCCGGGGCAATATCCGAGGAGTGCGAACCCCACGCCGAAGATGAGCCCGCCGACGAGGTTGGCCACCGGGCGGGTGGGCTTGAGATGGAGCGAGATGAGCCCGCGCTTCGCCATCAGATAGAGCCCCGGCCCCGCCACTATTATCGCCGTAAATATAATCTTGAGCACGGCGAAATCTTGAAGGAGGAGCTGCGTGCGGATCACCTCGTAGTCGGTAGCGCCACCGCGATCGAGGAGGAACCCGAAGACGATGCCGAAGAGTAGGCCGATGACGAGCTGCGCGCCGTTATGGCTCCGGAGTTTTTCACGCAAAGAGCCACCCTCCGAAGAGCGCGAACGCGGTCGCGATCCCGCCGGCGAAGAATGCGAGGAACGCGAGCCAGCTGCCCGCCGCGAGCTGCGCGGTGCCGCTGATACCGTGGCCGCTGGTGCAGCCGCCGGCGAACCGCGAGCCGAACCCGATGAAGAGCCCGCCGATCAATGCCGCTATGGACCGGATAAGCGGTGACGGGCCGAAGATACGCGCCCATTCCCGCGGCACCGCCTCCCATTGCATGCTGCTTGCCAGCTGCGAGGAGAGGAACGCGCCGATAACGACGCCGAGCACGAGCATCCACTGCCAGTCGATGGTAGGGAAGTATTTCTTGTAATAGGGCTTCGCGTTCGTTCGCTTGGCGCCGAGGAAGAGGCGCTCGAACATCCCGGCGGTGCGCGTGTATGCGGTGGAGCATCCCAGCGAGCGGTCGGAGAGGAGGAAGATGAGCCAGACGAGGACGCCGATGGCGGCGCCCACGATATATGGCGACCATTGCGCTTGGCTCACGAGCCCCATGCTATCGCCCCGGTCTCATTAATTAATGGAGGACCTCGGCGTACTCCTCGAACGGCATGACGGAGAGATGCGGCATCATCTCCATGAACCCCGCGACGATCTCCTCGAGCTGGTGGAACGATTCGTGGCTTGCGCGCGTATCCCAGTAGGTGATCATGATATATTTCGTCGGTCTGATCGGGATATCCTCGTACTCGCCGCGCAGCATCGACCCGCCGTAGGCGACATTGGTGACGCGAACGACCTTGGTGCCGATAAACCCCTCCTTATCCATGGTGAACTGGCAGAGATCGTCCATCATCTGCTCCACCTCGTCCTCATGGCCGGGCTTGACCGAGAGGTAGTTGATCGCCGTGACCATGGGCTTGCCCACCCATTCATACTCATCCAGCGCGTCGGTGTCCATTATGGTGGCGGAGATCCCACGCGCGGTGAGATACTCCTCGCCCATCTGCGCACGCTTGCCGCGCGTGCCGCAGTAGAGGATGACATCCTTCTCTGCGAGAAAGTCGCAATAGAATTCCAGGTCCCAGACCGGGATGTTCAGCGCGCCTTTGATATGGTTCAGATAGTACTCTTCCCTCGTCCTGACATCGATGATCAAACCCATGATATCACGAATTGGGGGTAGTGGCGTTATGCTAATAACAGTTTTGCCGAGAGATGCCGCAGATGCTGTTGCTGTTGCTGTTGCTGTTTCAGTCACAGAGTGACTTGGATGTGGGTATTGAAATGGGACCGCGTCCGCTCATCGTTAATTAATGGTAAGGTAACCGGATCGCGCCGCGTGCAACAGCCTGTATCCGGTGCAGCGTGAGGGCGGTGTGGACCAACACTTCGCCAGCACCAGGGGGAGGGTATCCGGCTGTTACATAAGCAAGAGTGGTTTATGGAACAAGCTGATAGGGATGGCTATTCAGTCTTGATGCAGGGCTGCGGTCGTAGGATCGGCCAATGAGGCGTTGTTGGACATGAGGAGGACCAGGCTATCCGGCTGTTACATAACGATTATGCATCATGCCGATACGCATGGAAACGGGCGCGAGCGCGCGTATAAGCGCGGCGCTCGACAATGGAGCGCCCCTCATCGCTCAAAATATCTCTATGGGATCCGTCAGGCGACGTTCAAAAGAAGAAAAATAGCGCCGGCTGCGCCAAAAAGCACCGCACGCCGGCGCGCAAAAAACCGCTCAAAGCCGTTTTCGACAGCGCTCACGCTCGAAGCTGAAAGA
>CAZSUE010000550.1:0-3975 GCA_964609045.1 uncultured archaeon
ATTTAGATTTTTGCCAAAAAATGTATTAATTAGGTGCTCTACCTGGAATGAGCCATTCAATTGTTCATTCATTCATTCATTCATTCATTCATTCATTCATTCATTCATTCATTCATTCAATAATCCAGTCATCATTCACTCATCATTCATGGTCCGACCCGATCGATCAATTGATCGGGGTAGCTGTTGGAAGTTGCTCGATCTATCGAGCCTGACGCCGGTTGCATCGCCGATGGTGCGCACCATCTTTTCGAGCCGCTTTCCAGCGGCGTCGTCATCGGGGTTGTGGCGTTGGTCGTAAAAGAGCTGGATTTGGGCGCTACTATCCACCACCATCACGCATCGTAGGTTCCCACGCTGCGCGACCAGCTTGGCGAGGATGCCGGTGCTACATGCCGTAATGAGCATTTGGAACATGATCTCGCGCTCCTCGAGCTTGACCGATCTCGGGACCACCTGACGGGTCACATCGTGCCGTCGCCGATGGCGGACTGCGAGCGTCCACGCCTTCGCTCGTCCCAATAGACGAACTGCGCTTTTTGCCGTCGCTCCTTCCTCGGCATAGATGTCAACCATCTAGTACTTACATATGGCTATTTGCGCAGAGAAGATAGAGAGTTTCCGGCGACGGATAAAAAAATCTTCGGATACACTGGGTTGGATCGGATGGACTGGGCAGATCTAAACAGACGGGCAGTGTTCATTCGCACGCATAGCATAGCATAGCATAGCATAGTTGCGAAAAATGCACCAGCTCGCGTTGAACTGAACGACTGGTAGATAATAAAAAGATCGCTCGCAGGGTGCTGGTGCCTCGCCGCGCACCGCATCAGCTCTTAACGAGGTAATGACCGAGCTGTTGGAACGCGTCCTCGACATTCTCACCGGTCTTGGCGCTGGTGAGAAAGACCTTGTGGCCCAGTTCGTCCCCGAACGCCCGGGCCTCGTCAGGCGTGAATTCGTACTGGTCCTCGAGATCGATCTTATTGGCGCAGATAACGGTGGGGATCTCGCCGGTGACACGATAGAGCCCTTTGATCCACCCGGGGATCGATTCGAGGGTCTCCTCGCGCGTAATATCACAGATCACCAGGGCACCTTTCGCCAGTTTATAGAAGGTCGAATGCAGTTTCCGATACTTCTTCTGGCCGAGGATATCCCAGATCATGAGCGTCAGCCGGATGCTCCGATCCGGGAACGAATCGATGTTCATCACTTTCTTGGTGACCTTCGTCCCGACGGTCATCAGGTACCGATCGTCGAATTTATCGAGAACGTATTTTCGTATGAGGCTCGTTTTTCCCACTGCTGGGTCGCCGAGCATACAGATCTTCATTCTGATATCTTCGAGACGGTCCAAATTGCCCCCCGCACCTACATGAACATTATGCTATATAATCTCATTTGTTTGGAAACAGGCCCAGCAACGGATCGCAAAGTGCGCATGGAGCATCTGTCGTTTGCATTGCGTGGCGAGGGATGGCCGACCCAAACCTTTTTTGGTGCCAATAGAGTTCGCGATGTTCGTCATCTCTTCTCTGTGATTGCGCCGGTATGGGGATCAGTATGCCAAAGACCACCTCGACGGCGGACGCTTTTCGACGCGGCCGACGGTTCACCCTCGCCCGTTACATTCGCGAGAACCTGCGCCGTCGCCCCGCGCGCACCGCACTCTCCATCGCCGGCATCGCGATCTGCGTCGCATTCTTCGTTCTCATCGCCGCATTGAGCCAGGGGCTCCACGCTTATACGCTCGGCGAGGTCGAGTCCAACCGCGAAGGGTTCGTCCAACTTACTCGCGATGATGAATCGTTCCCGTTCTTTACCGAGAAGGAGCTCGAGACGCTGGACACGGCGGCCGATTCCTATCTCAACACGGTGGGAACGGGAGGAACGATCTACCCGTTCCTCCGTGTGGATTATGCACGCGACACCTCGCAGCGGTTCGGCGAGGAGCGCTACTCGCTCGTCGCCATCGACGGTGAGAAGGGCTACTACAACGGCGAGCTGATCTACGACCGTTCCAGTCGGTTATTTAAAGGCAAGCACCTCGCCGAGGCCGCACCCGCGCTTCCCGCCGTGGTGCTCGGCTACAGCCTCTGGCAGCAGTACTTCGCCGCGCTGGAACCGGGCGATCATTTCAACGCCAAGCCGCCGTCGAATATCAGCTGGCTCCGGTACGAATATACCAACGGGACTTTGCAGCCATACCCCTATGGTGCGGACGAGTACCCACGGCTCCTCCTCTTCGGCATTCTCGCACCGAACTATCGTACCGACCAGCTCGCATTCGTGCAGATCGAGTTCTTCACCGATGAGATCGGGCTCATCGACCCCGCCACCGAGGAGCGGTTCATCCCGCAGGCGTTCCTCGTCTTTCCCGACGCCACCGATGTGGACTACGACCTTCTCATCGCCACCCTGGACGCGGCGGTGGACATCACCGGCTACGATAACGAGGAACGCGCCAAGGACGCGGTGCGGCAATATCTCGCGTTCGAGCGCACCGTGAACGGTTGGCTCTTCGTGGTCATCACCGTCATCTCGCTCATCACCGCGCTCTCCATCAGCAACACGATGATCATGTCGGTCATGGAACGGATGCGCGAGCTTGCGACGCTCCGCGCGCTGGGCATCACGCGTCGCGGGATGGTGCTGCTCATCGTGACCGAGGCGATGATCCTCTGCGCCATCGCCATCGCCATTGGCGGCGGAAGTGGCGCACTCCTTGCATGGCTCTTCAATATGAACTACCGCGCAGGCACGGTCTCGCTCTTTTTCGCGCCCGCGCTCATCAACGGTTGGGTCGTCGCCGGGGCACTGGGCCTCCCCGCTCTCTTCGGCACGCTGGCAGCGATCTATCCAGGCTGGCGCGCAGCGAGGGTCGAACCCTGCGCCATTCTTCGGTGACCCCTCCTAGCCCCTCCTAACCCGTCCTAGCCCGTCCTAGCGTAGCATGGCTTGACTCGGCTTGACTTGACTTGACTTGGCTTGACTTGGCTTGACTTGACTTGAAGCGACATGGCTCATTCCATTCAAAGGGTTGAATATTTAGATTTTTGCCAAAAAATGTATTAATTAGGTGCTCTGCCTGGAATGAGCCGACATAGCGACTAATGTCTGATAACTGGTAGCTGGTAGCTGGTGACTGGCGAGTGGCGAGTGGTAAACGAGGCTGACCGAGAACCCATTTCGTATCGTGTGCCCAACGTTCTAGTACTTCGAGTTTTCGGGCAAAATGTAAATATAGGTTTGGCCGCGCCCTCGTTCTCGGTCAGCCTCAAACCCCCGCCCACACTTCAGATGGGGCATTTTGATCTCGACCGGAAACCAGTTTGCAAGTCGCATCGCATAGAGGAGGATCGCTAAGGGTCCTCCATTTCAGAAAAGAACGATCACACCGGACTGCGGTATCGATATCGTAGACGTAGAAAAAAGGTTTATAATTCGCGCATCCTTCCTTACGCTCACCGCATAGCGGATGCGGAGCGGGCAAATTTGCCGATGAGCCGGTGCAACTATTCAATAGTTAGTGAGCAGACCGAAGAAGTGGTGCAATTTCGGGGGTTTGATGCGTTTCTTCATATCGCGCGTTAAGGCACGATAGTACGAGATCTGCTCGTTGATCTTGGAGAGCTGCCGGCGTTTCATCGAACGCTCGTGATGCGGGAGGCGTTTGCATTCGCTTTTCAGCGCTGCGTGGCGGTTTTTCCACCGTTCCAATTCGCTTACTGCGAACAATATTCGTGAACCGATGATAGAGATCACTTCCGGGTTTCCATGGCTGTTCGAATGCTACCTCTTCCCGAACGAAGATAGCCGGTGGGAGGTATTTAAGAATTTTTCCGTAACTTTTTTATAGAACATAGCGCTTCTTCCCCACGAAACAGTCGTCATTTTTGGGCCTGTGGTCTAGCTGGTTATGACGTCGCCTTCACACGGCGGAGGTCTCCGGTTCGAATCCGGACAGGCCCA
>CAZSUE010000551.1:0-3964 GCA_964609045.1 uncultured archaeon
GATCTCCATTGGAGCGGGAGAGCCTATAAATGATCGAACATGATATGGAAACCACCGGGGAGGGGCGTTAGGGTTTGGGATTTGGGCCGACCCATACCGCTGTTCTTCATTTGTCCCACCTCACCTGAAACAAAGAGCCCTTCACATCTCATCGATGGCGGTTTTGGTTCATGGCATTTGGACAGACGAGTCGTCTTACACACCGCGTCCAGCGTTCAGCGTCGAGGGTTTACAATGGATACGGAGATCGTTGCTCTGATCGAAGACCTTACCGCACAGTTACGACATAAGGGGCAGAGTCCAGCGGCCATCGCTCCCTTACTGGGTACGATCCGTCGCACGAGCCGTTCGGCGGCCTATGTGACCCCTTCCGACACGCGCTACGAGCGTATCATCGTGACCCGGCATCGGGACACGGGTGTGGTCAAAGGCGTGGAACTGGTCCTCGCGGAGAACACATCCGTCGATATCGAGGGGCTGATCCAGCGCTATGGCGACTATACAACGCCACCGCGGGTGGACTGGCGCGCTCCGGAACGGATCGTGCTCGCAATCGATGCCGATGAGCGGGATGCCAGTGGCGACCGATGCTGCGATCTCGATCTTATCGTCGCATTCCGCCGCGCGCCGAACGCCCCGATCGAAAACGCGACGGTGGAGAGCATCACCGTACTGGCACAATAATGCTGAATACAGTGCCCAACGAGTGCGCGAACCACGAACCACGCAGGAACACGTGGAGGATTTCCGTGTGGGCCGTTGGCGGCGGTCAACGGCTTACCGCAAACTATAAAACCCGTTCACGGCGTCGTTCTTTCGGGTTCTTTTTATGGTACGCGCTCGCTCCACTTCGATGGCCAGCAATGCGACTGGTAGGGACCGCCCCCTACTACTTCTCGGTACCGGCGTCCTCCTCGTCCTTCTCACATTCGCACCTGCGGTGACGAATAACGCGCTTGGCGCGCCACTCGCGCGCGAAACGGAGGATGAGCCGCTTCTCGATGTGCCCGATGTGCCCGAAGCGTTCCCCCTCCCGCGCCCGGTCGCAAAGTGGACGCTGATGATCTACCTCGACGCGGACAATAATCTCGAATCGGCGGGCATCGAGGACATCAACGAGATGGAAACGGTGGGCTCGACACCGGAGGTCAATATCATCGTCCAGATGGATCGGTGCGGCACCGGCCACGGGTACGACGATTCCAACGGCGATTGGACCGGCGCGAAGCGGTTCTATGTGACGAAGGATGACGATCCGGACATTATCGGCAGCCGCGAACTCGCCGACCTCGGTGAGGTGAACATGGGCGACCCAACGGTCACGACCAATTTCACCGATTGGGCGGTGGCGAACTTCCCCGCCGAGAACTACGGGCTCGTCTTCTGGAACCACGGCGGCTCGTTCCACGGTGTCTGCTGGGACGACGACAACGACGAGGACCGGCTCACGATGCCGGAGGTGGGCGCGGCGGTGGGACAGCTCCGCGATCGGCTCGAAGACGAGGTGGACCTCGTTGGGTTCGACGCCTGTAATATGGGCGATATGGGTGTGATGTACGAGCTCTATCGTAAGGCCGCCGTGGGCGTCGCGTCCGCCTATTCGGAACCCGGCGAGGGCTGGCCGTACGAAACGATCCTCCCTGCGCTCGTGGCCCAGCCGGATATGGCGCCGGAGACGCTGGGCGCGCTCATCGCCGAGATGTATGTGGAATCGTACACCGACCGCGGGAGCGACCCGATCGATAGCGCGCCGATCAGCCAGGCGGCGTTCGACCTTACCGCCTTCGGTGTGCTGGAGGACCGCCTCTCGCGGCTCGGCATGTATCTCGCGACGCACGCCGACCTCCGTCTTCTTCAAAACGGGAAATGGCCGCAGATCCAGCAGGCGCGCTCGGATACGAACTCGTACGACATGGTCTCGCTTGCAAACGAGTTGCCGCTCAATAACCTCGGATCGCTCTATGACCTCGTGGACCTGCTCGACAATCTCGCACAAAATCTCGGGCTGGATACCACCGCGCAACGGTATATCCGCGATGTCGAGGCCGCGACCGCGCGTGCGATCATCTTCAACGCGGCCAACCCTCTTCACGAACGGGTCAAGGACGCGCATGGGCTGACCCTCTGGTTTCCTCTGGACGCGAGCACCGATTCGGCGCTGGAAACCTTCCAGGGGCTCCGGTTCGCGAAGGACTCGTACTGGGACGAATTCCTCCTCACCTTCGCCTCGCGCCAGCGTGCGCTGGAGACGCCGCCGCTGGTCCGCATCACCGCCCCCGCCACCGCGCCACGGATCGATCTCAGCGCATGGTCGATGGAACAGGATGGGGCTCGTAAAGCGTCGACGGTCAGCATTCTTCTCACCGGTACCGCGTTCGATTTACAGCAGCCGCCCGCAGCGGTCGAGGTCCGCGTCGACGACGGGAACTGGACCGAAGTGCCGCTCCAGTTTGCAGAGGGCGACACCGGCGCCGAGTGGCGCTATCGGCTTTTGCTCCCGCCGCGGCCGGGGAACTATACCGTTTCGGTGCGCGCGGAGGATGAGGCGGGCACCTATTCCACCGAGGATCGGTTGGAGATCACACTCTCTCCCGGCGACGAGGCGGATATATCGCCGTCGGACGCCAGTGGGCGTTCGTCACTCCTCATCGGTGCGCTTATCGGGCTGGCAGCCGCGCTCGGTGTCGTTATATTCATCTCTCGTCATCGGAAAGAGAAACAATAATAGGATGACTGGCCACCGCCGATGCATTCACTCATTTTGCGCATGAAGCACACATAGGCGGTGACGGAGTTGTGTGATCGCAGCACCGCGCGTGGAACAATAACTTTATAGCTGTTCTTATATTAACGAAGAGTTAGTTGCTTGATATAGGATCGTGGAGATCGAGATCTCCATTTTATCGTTATCATCGGGGTGAACATTTGCAAGCGAGATATGGGATCCATTCTACTGGACAGTTACGTTTACATCGCGTGTTGAAACTGACGGTCGTTGCATTCATCGGGCTTTTCGTCGCCACCGCCTTCTACGGGCTGGTGGGACAGGCAGCGCCGACCCGCGCCAATGCGGAGCCCAACGCCGCCATTCTTGCGAACACCACCTCGGGAGCCGTACCGTTGACCGTTGGGTTCGAAGGTGTGGCCAACGACAGCGATGGCGAGATCGTACGCTATGAATGGGATTTCGGCGATGGCATGAACTCGACCGAAGAAGCGCCAACACACACCTACTACACCGTGGGGCTCTATCATGTCGTACTGACGGTGACCGACAATGGAAGCGCCACCGCCACCGACGAGGTGTGGATCAATGTGACTGCCAATCCGCCGGTACTGCTTATCACCGAGGTCGCGCCCAACGGCGGCGGCGGGCTCGCGAACGATTTCGTCGAACTCTATTGTCTCGACGACGGTACCGGGCTCGACGGGCCCGGTGTCGACCTCAATAATTATTGGGTCGACGACCTCGACGCCATGCAGGACAAGATCTTCGGTGCCACGATGATCAAGAGCGGGCAGTACCTCCTGGTGCATTATGCAAATAGTACTGGCACCGATGAGAGCGACGCGTTCGACGGGAACGGCGACGGTGTGATCGATGTCTACTGCAACAAGACGAACTCGGCCTTGGACGCGGTCAACGACCAAGTGGTGCTCTGCGGCGCGGACGGCTCGTACTTCGACGCTGTCGCATGGTCCGCCGGCGACCTCGGCAACGAGGGCGGCGACCTTACCACCTTTTACAATGCGAACCAGTGGTCCGGTGTGACCGCCGCGCATACCATGGACAGCACGAACCTCCGAGAGGGGTATGCACTTTCACGCGATGCGGCGGCGACGGATACCGATTCACCCGACGATTGGTTCGTCTCCTACGACCCGACGCCGGGCGACGAGACCACGGGCGAGGACCTCACCGTACCGTCGCTCACCGCAGGCCCCACCGTGGAGAACCGGACGC
>CAZSUE010000552.1:0-3961 GCA_964609045.1 uncultured archaeon
GTCAGCGTCCGGCGACAAGTGTGTCGCCGGATCCCCCGTTCCCTCGTTCCCTCGTTCCCTTGTTCCCTCGTCGCGCCATTCCTCGCTCCGCTCAGATGCAGCGTCGGCGACAAGTGCCTCGCCTGTTCCCTCGTTCCCTTGTTCCCCCGTTCCCTTGTTCCCCCGTTCCCTCGTTCCCCTCTTCCCCACTCTTCACACTTCACACTTCACACTTCACAATCCCACCATCTTCTCCCATTCCACATGCTCCGCCACCAACGCCTTCACCGTCGCGATCTTCTCCTCGTCGTCCGGCATGATCTCCGCACGCAGCCCCTCGATCTGTTTCGCCGCCGTATAAGTATCGGCGGGCACCGAGAGGATCGGGATGCCCTTCTCGTCCGCCTGCGAGAGGATACGCCGGTGCGGCAGCTTATTGTTCGTCAACACGATGCACGCGGTATCGCTATCCAGCGCGGCGAGCACCATATCGTTCCGGTCGCCGCCGGTGATCACCAGCTTCTTCGGCTCCTTGAACACCGGCAGCCGCGCGGCGGTCTCACCGCTCATCGCGCCCACCAATACATTCTTGATCGTATTCTCGAGCCCGTCGTGCCCCGCCACGACCTTCGCAAGAAGTTTGTTCACGATATGCGCGACGTTGATCGACGAGATCACGCCGTTGTGCGGGATCACACCAAAGATCGTGATACCCTCCTCGCGCAGATGCGGCAGCGCGATCTCCTCGAGTTCGCCCATATCCAGCTCGTCCACCGCATTGACCACCACGCCGTGGAGCGCTAATCCAAGCTGTGCGAAATGATGCCGCGCCACGATGCTCTGCTCCGCAATGGTCACCGGCTCGCCGGTGGCGATGAGCACGATCTTCGCACCCACGCGTTTCGCCACCGTCGCAGCGTCGAGCCCGATCATCTGGCCGTACGAAAAATCCTTCGGGCTCTCGATGAACATCAATTCCGTATCCGCAGAGAGCCGTTCGAACCGTTCGTCGATACGAACCTGATATTCCTCGTCCATCGCCTCGTAGAGCGCCTTCGAGTAGTCGAAGCCCACATAGAAATCCTCGGCTTCGCCCTCCAGCGAGAAATAGCGCGAAAAGAGCGCGATATCGAGATCGAGCAGCCGTTTCTTCTTGTAGGTCAGCCGGTCGGCGTACGGCTTGAAATAGCCGAACGGTCGATCGCCGAGGTTGAGCGCGGTGCCGAGGATGAGCGTCGTCTTGCCGCAGCACGAGGTCGTCGAGGTAAAGAGTAGCGAAGGTACATCAGTTGTCATTGAGATCACCATAAGCAAGTAGATGTCTAGTGCAAATGCATGCAAATGGAAGTGAAATTGCATGTGCAAATGCGAATACAAGTGCAAGTGCAAGTGCAAGTGCGTGTAGTATCGGTATCAATATTCATCTGGCTCGTCTGTTCTAGTCGATCCTCTTCTATTATTATTGCGTGTGTAATGTGATGCGCGCATCTAAAACTTTGCATCCTTTCCCGCGTTTCATCACGATCAGCGGGTTGATATCCAGCTCCGCGATCTCGTCGATACGCGTCATGAGATAGCTCACACGGTAGATCGCCTCCGCCGCCGCACGGATATCCTTGATCTTCTTCCCGCGCGCGCCGTAGAGCATCGGGAACGACCGTATCTCGCGCACCATCTTCAGCGCTTTCGATTGCGAGATCGGCGCCACGCGGAACGAGACATCCTTCAATATCTCCACATAGATGCCGCCGAGACCGAACATCACCACCGGCCCGAACGCGGGATCGGTCAAACCGCCCACGATCGTTTCCATCCCCTTCTGCACATTGACCATCTCGTTGACCGTGACGCCCACGATATGCGCGGCGGGGAACCGCTCCCTGCAGGTGGCCATGATCGACCGGTACGCGTCGACCACCTCCTGCTCGTCGAGGAGGTTGAGCTTCACACCGCCAGACTCGGTCTTGTGCACGATATCGGGCGAAACCACCTTCATCACCACCGGATAGCCGATCGATTCCGCAGCCTCCACCGACTCGACCAACGAATGGGCCAGTCGCGACTGTGGCATGGTCAGCCCCGCGGCGGTGAGCACCTCCTTCGCCTCTGTCTCCAGAAGTTGCACGCGCTCCTCGGCACGCGCACGATGGATGACCGCTTCGATCGTCTCCATATCGAACGACGGGCCGTCCTCGATGGTGATCCCGAGATCGGACTCGCGTTTATAACGCCAGTGTTGATAGAGCGCACCCAGCGACGAGACCGCCTCCTCCGGGCTCGAATAGGCAGGGATCGAGCGATCGTTCAAGAGCCCCATCATCTGCGCCGCCTTCTCACCGCCGATCATCGAGAACACCACCGGCTTCACACCGTCGTACTCGCTCACGATCTCGGCGATGCCAGCCGTCAACGATTCCGCATCCACCGTGGCCGTCTCGCAATAGAGCCCGATCACCGCATGGATCCGTTCCTCCGAGAGCGCGGCATCCAGCGCACGAGCGTACGCATCGCTGTCCGCCTGGCCGGTGATATCCACCGGGTTCCGCGTGCTGCCGAACTCCGGCACGGAATCGCGAAAGATCTTCTCGAGACGCTGCGTATCGTCCAAAAGCATGAGATGGTGCCGCTCGCAGGCGTCCGCGGCCATCACTCCCACCCCACCGCCGTTGGTGATGATCACCACATTCTCGCCTTCCGGCAGCGGCTGCGTCGAGAACGCGCGCATCCAGTTGAACGCCTCGTTGATCCCGTCCGCACGCAGCATACCGATCTGCCTGAACGCCGAATCGAACACGCGATCGGACCCGGCGAGGGAACCAGTGTGCGATGCCGCCGCTTTCGCGCCCACGGCGGAGCGGCCGGATTTGATGATCACGATCGGCTTACGCTCCTCGATCTTCGTCACCGTCTCCGCCAGCCGGTGCCCGTCCTTCGTCCCCTCCATATAGATGAGGATCGATTTCGTCGCATCGTCCGTCGTCAGATGATCGAGCAGCTCGACCTCGCTCAGATCGGATTTATTGCCCACCGAGATGATCGCGGAGAGCCCGAGCCCCTCCGTCACCGTCTTGCCCATCAGCGCGATGCCCAGTGCGCCGCTTTGCGAAATAAGGCCGATATTGCCGGGGATGATCTCCGCAGGACCGAATGTCGCGTTCAGATTCGCGGCCGCAGAATAGATGCCGAAGATATTGGGACCCAAGACCCGTGTGCCGTACTGGTGCGCCGTTTCCACGATACGCCGTTCCGTGCTCAGATCGCCAACCTCGCCGAACCCGGAGGTGACGATGATGAGGAACTTCACACCCGCCTCGCCGCACTCTTCGACGACATCGACCACGAAGCGTGCCGGGACCGCGATGATCGCCACATCCACCGCCGTAGGTGTATCCGCCACATTCTCATAGACATCTAGACCGAGGATCTCATCCTCCTTCGGGTTGATGGGATAGACCGCACCGTCGTAACCGGAATGAAGGATATGATGGACGAGGATATGACCGATCTTGGCACTGTTGGCCGACGCACCGATAACCGCGATCGCGGAGGGACGAAAAAGTGCTTCCAGGTCCGATGATGGCACATCTGATTCGTTCGTCATGGTCTCGAATGTGGGATTTACTTCGGCTATTTATTATCTCCGCCCCCATCGGCGATTTCGGGCGCGGCCGAAGCCATAGACGAGACATAAGCATCATCAAGGAGCTGAGCGAAGAGCACAGAATAGTTACTACTTATTACTGTGCTGACCACGCAACACCGCCCAATAAATACTGAAAAATTGAACTCCTAAGTGGGCCCCCGCGAGCCCCAGGACCGGTCCATTTCCGTCATATCAGACCAATACCACTCTCATTGCCCAGAGTTCCCAATATATGGGGGGTATGGGTGGGGTATGGGCCGTTTCGTTTACGTTTAGTTTAGTTTAGTTTAGTTTAGACCATCTTCCGACAATTGGGGCAGATGAACCAATCGTTCTCGA
>CAZSUE010000553.1:0-3960 GCA_964609045.1 uncultured archaeon
CCCCGAAATGGGCGAGGTTGGCGCCGCACCCCTCCACCATCTCGCCATCGAGGTCCGAACCGCATGGCGTCGCACCGATGAGTGCGGCTTCGATAAGGAGCCCGCCGGTGCCGCAGAACGGGTCGAGGATGTGTTCGCCGGCGCGGACGGCGGTACAGTTGACGAGGGACCGTGCCAGCTTCGGGTGGAGTGAGATCGGCGAGAAATAGGGACGGAACTGCGCGCGGCGCGTTTCGAACCCGCTCCGGTCGCTCTCGGCAAGAAGCCGGCCGAGGTAGGCCTCGTCGTCGAGATAGACGACGATGGCATGATCGGGGCGGGTAAGGTCCACGGGATGCTCTACTGCGAACTGCGCTCCCACCTCGCGCTTGAGCCAGCCGGTGCCCAGTGATGGGAGGCGTTTCTCATGACGGCGCACCTCGACGGCGATGCTTCCTTTTGGGACCGCATCCAGTCCCGCCAACGCGCCAGAGCGTACCGCCGCCGCGAACCGCTCCGCTGGCGCGTTGGAATAGTGCTCGGCGATGGAATGGGTCAACGCGAGCCGCGCGGCGAGCCGATGGGGGTCGGCCGTGGTCCGGACGACCAATGTGCGGCCGCAAGCGGCGCTATCGTCGGCGAGAGGCGCACCGGCGTTTGTTATTACTGCGTCAGGATCGAGCGCTTCGAGCACCATCGCTAACTCGATATGGGCCAGCGCGGGATGGTCGCCCGCCAGCTCGACGATGAGATCCATGGCCATAGCCATTGCCATAGCGAAGAGTAATCACCGACGGGATTTGAGGCTGTCGGTTGGGTGTTCTGCTCGCAGTTGCCGGGGGCGGGATCGATCTAGCACGAATCTGCGCCTTACTCGCGCGCCATTAAATTTAAAAATCACCACCCCATACCCGTGCGTATGTCGAAAACCGTCCAAGAAGTCAGGCAGCTCAAGGTCAATCGGTATATCATCATCGATGACGAACCGTGCAAGATCGTGGAGATGACCACCTCGAAGCCCGGGAAACACGGAGAGGCGAAGGCGAGGATGGTTGCGATCGGTATTTTCGACGGTCAGAAGCGGAGTATCGTTCATCCGGTCAGACATAAGGTGAAGGTCCCGCTGATCGATAAGCGCAATGCGCAGGTCATTTCGATGCAGGGTGATGAAGTACAGCTCATGGACATGGAGAACTACAGTATGTTCAATGTCCATATCCCCGAAGAGTTCGAAGGCGAGCTCGAACCGGGGCAAGAGATCCATTATCTCGAGGCGCTGGGCCGCAAGAAGATCACGCGAGTATAGGCCTCGCACAACCCCACCGTTTTCTCGATCCTATCGTACGATCCTCAGCCAGACCACGCATCAACCAATGGTCGAAGTTGCGCTCCGATCGACTAGACGCTTTCACCAGCTGGAGCAAGAACCCTCCCTCATGCGAGAACGACCGATTTTACTCGACACCGCGGGTTGATCGCCGACGCACTTTCCCACCTTTTCCGATATGAGAAGCAATACTCATTTTTGTCCCTATGGACCGCTCTCCCTTTTACCGGCGCTGAGCGCGACAGAGCGTAGCATGTCCCGGTATGATACGAAATACCGCGTTTGGTCCGGTATCGCCAACGCATTGCAGCGAAAAAAAAAAAGACCGCACTCTCGCTCTTTTTCATCAACCCGCCCGTAGACA
Source organism: uncultured archaeon (assembly GCA_964609045.1). GTDB lineage: Archaea > Thermoplasmatota > Penumbrarchaeia > CAZSUE01 > CAZSUE01 > CAZSUE01. The sequence continues at coordinate 1,671 of CAZSUE010000553.1, forward strand.
TTGTGACCCCTCGAGCATCCTCTCCTCATGAGTTGACGTTATGGAAGAAACATTGAAAGAAGTGCCCTATTTTGCCGATGCCGAATCGTCATTATCGGCTGCATCGTTCGTCGTCATGGGCGTGCCCTACGACCGCACCTGCTGCCATCGCAAAGGCGCACGGCGTGGGCCGGCGTCGATCCGTTACGAATCCTGGAACTTCGAATCATTCCTCTTCGAATATGGCGTCGATATTGCCGATATCCCCATCTGCGACCTCGGTGATGTCGATATCGCCGCCGACCTCGCCGTGTCGGGGATGGGCGCCGCGGTTCGCACCGCCGTGGAACCGCTCGTGGCCAAGAGCAAGATACCGGTGCTGCTCGGCGGCGAGCATTCGCTTTCCGCGTTCGCCGTCGCTGCATTTTCCGCCGCGCAGCGCGAGCGCCTCGGCATCGTTTCCATCGACGCACACCTCGATTACCGCGACGGGTTCCGCGGCGAGGCGTATTCTCATGCATGCTCGACGCGCCGGCTCAGCGAGCTCGTCGGCGCAGACCATATCGTCCCCATCGGAATACGCTCAATGTCGAGAACGGAGTACGAGGATGCCGAGGCCAACGGGTTGCGGTACTTTCCCGCCAGTGCGGTGCGCTCGCGCGGTATCGAGACGGTCCTCGACGAGGTCGAGGCGCTTCTCGCGGCGGACTGTGATCACTATTACCTCACCATCGATATCGACGGCCTCGACCCCGCCTACGCGCCGGCGGTGGGCACACCGGAGCCGTTCGGGCTGACACCGCGTGAGGTCAACGCGGTGATCGAACACTTCGCGCCGCAATCCATCGGATTCGATATCGTCGAGGTCGCGCCGCCGGAGGGCCGAATAGGAGACAATACCGCCGCCCTCGCAGCACGGCTCGCACGCACATTCATTGCGCTCTGTGGGGGCGGGGAGGGGGGAAGGGAGTGAAGTGTAAAGGGTGAAATGTGAAGTGTGAAGGGTAAAATGTGAAGTGTAAAAGGCGAAGTGCTACTTGTCCTACTGTTTAGGTTTTGTGGGCAAAGTATATATTGTAGTCCGGCCGCGGCGTAGTTCTCGGTCAGTCACTCTTATGCCGATCACTGATGTGTCAATCTCCTACTGCGTTACTCTCCTACGCTTCACCCTTCACCTTCTTTAGAACCTGAACTTGATGAACCCTTCATCTTGCTGGGGCGGCCCGCCGCGGCCGCCACGGATATTGACGATGATGATATAGACGATCACCGCACCGACCACCACGGCGATGATGGTGGGGATGAAAAGCCATGGGAGATCGGAGGTCGACGCGCTGCCGTAGCCTTCTATTGCGACCGGGTGCTCGGTGTCGGCGTTGATGCGGTACTGGCCGTCGTCGGCGATGATACGGAAATGGTAGGTTCCCACCCCCAGCTCCGACGCGTTGAGGACGAACCTACCGCTGTTGGTCAAATTCGAAACGAGCGTATACCATACCCCGCCGCTTGACGGACGGTACTGGATGCTGATATTGAGCCGGTCGTCGTCGGGATCGGTGGCGTTCCATTGAAAGACCAGTTCGCCCAGCACCGTGGTATTCTCCACCGTCGCGGTGAGCGTTATGGTGGGTGCGGCGTTCTCATCCTCCGCGCCATCTTTGCGAAGTGTCACGGGGCCGACCGTGGCGCTGGTGCTCGCACCGCCTTCGCGCGCCTCCACCGCGTCCGCGCGAAGGAAATACTCGCCCGCATCGACGGCCGCGGTGTTCCAGAGATACCGTCCATCGTTCTCGCTCTCCGTCACGATGCGCGACCAGACCACTCCGTCTGGACTGAACCAGAGCGTGATGAGGAGGGGGTCGCCGTCCGGGTCCGCCGCCGCCCAGCGCAGCTCGACATCGCCCGCGAGGGTGCTGTTGGTCGCTGGTGCTAGGATTTGGACCGCCGGTAGCCGGTTTGTAACCGCCTCTTCCGACAATACGAGCGGCGCACCCATCTTTTCCAACAACGTGATCGGGGTACCGTTGTCGAAATAGGTGACAGTGAGATGGATACGGTACGCTCCGGCGCTGGACAGCGAACTGGTGTTCCAACGATAGCATTGTGAACCGTTCTCCAGCGTGCGATGGGCCAGGAGGACCGTCGTATCGGTGCCGATGTCGATGTCGATGTCGAGGCGGCGGTATGCAATTGCGACCTCCATCCCGACCGCGTGGGTGAGATTCTCCGCCGCCCAGCATACCGATACCTTCTCGCCGATGGTGTAGTTGGCGTCCGCCGACGGTGCGGTGAGCCGCAGCTCGGGCGCGGA
>CAZSUE010000554.1:0-3952 GCA_964609045.1 uncultured archaeon
ACCCTGCAGGCTCGAACAGGCCGTCGCAGGACCAGTTGCCCGCCACGGTATGAGTGACATTGGCGCTGGTAATGTTGACGCCGGTGCCGATGCTGAGGTCTGCCCCGACATCCAGCGCACCCACGAGGCGCTTGCACCCCGTTCCCGCGAAAGTGACATTGTAGAACGCGGACCCGCTCAGCGTCTGGGCCGCGCCGCCGAAGACGACCGTACTTGCATTGGGCGCGAACGCCGCACCTGTTTCGACAGTCCAGTTGCCCATGATATGATGCATATCGCCACCGCCGTCGAGCGCCGTGTCCGCCCCGATAACGACATCGTGCGCGACGATGAGCGCTGTTTCGAGGTACTTCGTGCCCGTATTTTCGAAGCTGACATCGTACAAGGTGAGGTTGGTGAGATATTGCTCGGCACCGTCGAAGGTAACTGTCCCGTTGGCGGGGTCGAAGGTGCCGTCACAGTGCCAGTCGCCCGCGACGGTGTGGTGGTAGGCGCCGCCGTCGAGCGTGGCGTCGGCGCCGATGGTGAGCTTGCCGTCGATATCTAATGCACCCAACGGTCGTTTATAATCGGTGCCTGCGAAGGCGAGGTTCGAGAAATGGCCGCCGGTGAGCGTTTGGTTCGCACCGTCGAAGACGATCGTGCTCGTACCGGGTGCGAACGCCGCACCGGTTTCGACGGTCCAGTTGCCCGCAATATGGTGGGTGGCGACACCGGCGCTGAGCGTCACGCCGCTCTCGACGGTGAGGTCGTGCGCGATGTCGAGCGCGCCGTAGATTTGTTTCGTTCCGGAATTATTGAAGACGATATCGTAGAACTGTGCGCCGCCAATGAGCCATTGGTCCGAGCCGTCGAAGACGATGGTGCCGTTGGCGGGGGAGATGGTGCCGGCGTTCTCGAGGTCGCCGGCGATGCGATGGGTGAAATTAGCCGCAATGATCGTTGCATCTGAGATCGCTACATCTCCCGTGATATTGAGCGGGCCAGTTATCCGCTTCGTGCCCGTGTTGGCTAAGAGGAGATCGTGGAATGTGCTTTTGGAAATATTCTGGTCGACACCCTCGAACGAGACGATACCGCTCCCCGGACGGTACTCGCCCTCATTCTCCCAGTCACCATATACGACATGTTCCCATTGATTTCCCTCCACTACCACATCAGCACCGATGGAACAATCGCTGGAGATTGTGAGGCCCCCATCGAGTTGTTTGATACCGATGTTATTGAATTCCACGCTATAAAAATCGCTCTCGGAGATAGACTGGAGGTCGCTACTGTTGAATAGGATATGGCTGGTGGCGGGGAGGAATGTACCCTCCACTGTCCAGTTCCCTTCGATCGTATGCTGGTGATCGCCGCCGTCGATCGCGGTCGATTCCTCGATAAAGAGATCGTTCAATACCGTGATCGGGCCGTTGAGGTATTTCGTACCGCTATTCAGACTTCGGAAATTATAGAAGGTGCAACCATCGACATATTGTGTGAGGCCCCGAAGCTCGACCGTACCGGTGCCGGGACTGAAAACACCCTCTACCGACCAGTCGCCGTCGACTATTATCATGTATCCATTCGCGTTCAGCGTGGTAGCCACCTCGAGAGTGAGGTCGTTATCGATTCGTTGATCGCCAACGATCTGTTTGAAGCCGCCATTACGGTACACGACATCATAGAATCGTGCTCCGGATATCGTTTGGTCGCTACCGGTGAAGATGACCGTGCCCTCTTGCGCATCGTAATCTCCGTGTATGGTCCAGTTGCCTGCGATCGTTACGCTATAGCCGCCGGCATATACTTTCGAGCCGCCGTCGATGGTAAGATCGTGACCGATCTCCATCGCGCCGTCAAAATATTTCTTACCAGTGCCGGAAAACATTATCGTATAGAACGAACTTCCGTCGATATATTGCGTCGAACCACTATCGAACATGAAGGTGCCAGTACCGGCATCGAGGGTTCCTTCGTTGTTGAAATTCCCGGCGAGGCTATGTGCAAAATTCCCGGCGAGGAGTTGGACGTCGGTTGCGATGGTACAATCACCGCCGATCATCAGTGGACCGGTCACCGTTTTCGTTCCAATGTTCGAAAAGTATACATGATGAAGATCGCTCGAAGAGATCGATTGGTCGTTCCCGACGAACTCCACCGTTCGTGTTCCCGGTCGGAATTCACCGCCGTTACGCCAGTCGCCATAGACTTCGAGCGTCCAGCTCACTCCATCCAGGGTGGCGCTGGGGTCGATCGTCAGATTCCCGACGATGTTGAATGAACGATCGATGTATTTCACACCAGTGTTCGTGAAGTTCGCGTTATAGAACGAATCGCCGGAAATATACTGATTGCCGGTACCGCTGAAAACGACCGTACTGGTGCGGTATGCGTAGCTCCCCGAATTCGACCAATCCCCGTGAACGGTATGCGTATAGGTGCCCCCATCGAGGGTAATGTATGAAACGATGGTGAGGTCGTGAAGGACGGTGATATCCCCTTCGAGATATTTTCCATCCGCATTGGAAAAGGTGATATCGTAGAAGGTCGCACCGTCGATCCATTGATCTTGCCCGTCGAACTCGATCATCCCCACTCCCGGTAGGAAATCGCCGTCGACCGTGAGATCACCGTAGATCCGATGATGATATTCTCCCGCCGAAACGGTCGCGTCAGCACCGACTTGGAAATTACCGCCCACATCGAGCGCGCCGGTGAGCGTTTTCGTACCCGTGCCCGAGAAATCGGCATGATAGAGGTCGCTCCCAGATACGCGCTGATTTATGCCATCGAAGACTACGCTCGCGGTTCGTGGATAGAAGTGTCCATCGTTCGACCAGTTCCCCGCGATCGTGATATCGTACCCATTACAGTCCAATTCCGCACCGCTCGCGATAGCACAGTCGCGCTGGATGTCGATGGGCGCGTCGAGGTATTTTCTCGCCGAATTACTCAATTGGATATTATTGAAGGAATTCCCGTCGATGTATTGCGGGGATAAGCCGTCGAAGACGACGGTACTCGTCTGAGCGTCAAAGACCGCGCTCCCGGCTACGACCCAATGACCTCCGACCTTATGGGTGAAGCTGCCCGCGGCAACCGTCACAGTGCTTTCCATGGTGACCGTACCACTAGCGACCACCTCGCCGGCCAGGGTCTTCGTTCCAGAGCCCCGATAGATGACTGAATGGAATTGGCTCGCCGAAACGGTCTGGTCGGACCCGTCAAAGATGACGGTCGCGTAACTGGGATAGAAGAGTCCGTTATCTGTCCAATCTCCCGCAACGGTCATATCGTGACCGTTACAAACGAGCGTCGCATCCGAGCCGATGGTGAAATCTTTTGCGATATCGAGCACCCCCTCGAGATTCTTCTCGCCCGAATTGGTGAACTGCACATTATAGAACGAGGAGCCGGAGATTGTCTGGGTGTCGCCGCCGTCGAAAACGACGGTGCTTGTCTGCGGAAAAAATGAACCGCTGAAAATCGCCCAATCACCACCGAAGGTATGAGTATAGCTCCCACCAGCGACCGTCGCATCATTTTCAATGCGCAGGTAGTAATCCACATCGATCGCGCCCCTCAATGTCTTGGTACCGGCGTTTATAAAATGGACCTCGTGGAAATGGGTGCTCTCGATGCTCTGGTCGCCACCGGAGAAAAAGACCCGCCCGTTTCGGGCCGTAAAGCTCCCACTATTGTACCAATCGCCCTTGACCGTGATCTCGTAGTCCGCGGTGCCGACATTTAGCTCGCCAGCGTTGATCCATAACGATCCGCCGATAAAAAGATCGTCGGCGAGCGTCTTCGTTCCCGTCGAATCGATGACGATATCGTTGAACTGCTTCATTGTTCCCGTTCCGCCGCTGTGGATACTCGCTGCGCCGCCCAGGAACCTGAATGTACTCGACCCGGCGACCAGTTCGCCGTAATTGATATAATCGTCATACACATCGATATCGCCCGA
>CAZSUE010000555.1:0-3950 GCA_964609045.1 uncultured archaeon
CAATCATAGCTGAAGACCTCGGTCATATACGACGCATACGCTTCACTCTCGAGGAGGACGCCCCACCCGCGGTTTCCGAGACTGGCCGTTCGGGGAATACCGCCGGTAGCGAAATTTTCGGAGAGGACGATGGTGGTCGCGCCATCGATAATGAGATATTTCGCATGGTCATACCGGTACCGTCGTGGCACACCGCGACTCATCTCATCGCCGCCGATCATGAAATGGACCTCACCGCCTGCCTCGACGATCTGCTGCGCGATGTAGCGTGTCTCTTCCGGTAGTTCGCCCACGGGGCCCCCCTCGATGAGGACCCGTACCTCCACGCCGCGCGCTGCCGCCTCCACGAACTCGTTCATGAGCGATATATGGCTGAAGTAATAGATATTGAGATAGAGCGACTCCGTTGCGTTCTGAACCGCTCGGGCGATGGTATCATAGCTCGAATCGGGTGCGACGAAACCGGTGGCGGAGCCGGTGAAGCTCAATGTCTCGTCCGGGAACTCGTTCCATCCCACATGGAGATAGGTCCAGTCCGCCGCCGTGTCGGTATCGCGATAACCCGTTGCAGTGTGCTGGCGAATGAGCGGCCGGCCCTGAAAGATCGGTGCTGGCTCACCCTCCCATTCATCGACGACGATGTCGGTTATCCCGTCTCCATCCGCGTCGAGGGAGCCGTAAAGGAGCATGTCGATCGGGTTGAAATGGTCGTCGTTGAGCCGGACGAAACCGCCGCCGGACGCCATGTAGATCGTCGAACCGCCCTCGAGCTCAGGCACGTCGATATCGGTATTGACACACTCGATATCGGGCTTGAACCCCATGATCCCCTCGAAATAGCTCGAACGCTGCGCGATATAGAGCGTTTGGCCGGAGGCGATGGTCGTCCCCGCCGGGAACGGGTGCGGATCGCCGGTGAGATAATGTCGTTGCTCGTATCCCGCTATGAGTTCCCAGCCGCCGATGTCGACCTCCGCTGCCGAAGGGTTCGAGATGGCGAGGTATTCGTAATTATACGAGACCGTGGCGTTGGGATAGCAGGCACTAATGAGCAGTTGCGCTTCGTTCGTATCCGGTGCGGGCCGATCGTTGCTCCGGCCGAGCGTTTCACGCCCCATCATCCAACCGTCCGCGTCGTCGGTATCCACACCGTTCTCACGAAGCTGGAGGGTCATGCCCGCGTCGAAATTGACCGTACTGATCCGCCCTTCCCAACTGAGCCCCGCAGGGACCACTGGATCCTCATACCCCCAGACGATATAATCCACCGCCACCGCCCGTTCGGTCCAGAGCGTCAGTGTCTCGTCGTCGTCCAGCACTGCACCGGTATCGAGGTAGAGATGCCCGACATCGCTTGTTTGATACGAGATGTCATCTGTCCCAGCATTGGTGTGGACCACCAGATATGCACCGGCAGGGAGTTCGACTTCGGGGAGTGTCAATTGATCCATACTGTTGGTCGTGATTGAGGTCGATATCGACCAACCCTCGAGGTTCACCGTCTCATCGTCCGCATTATAGAGCTCGATCTGTTCACCGGTTGGCGAATCGGAGCCCACGGGGTCGAAGAGGACCTCGTTGAAGACGACCGACGGCGGTGTAGGGTTGTACATGATCGTATGCGTGACCGTCTCCTCACCGCCGCTGATACCGGCAGGGTCCTCATAGGTGATCGTGATCGTATCACTGGCTCCAACGGCGATGGTCCTAGCCGGCACCGAGCTGGCGGCACCGAACTGCAGCCGCGCCTCGAACCGTCCACTGGTCGGCGCGGTCTCATTCTCCTCGAGTGTGAGTGTGATGCCCACAGGGTCGGCCAGGGATGTGACACGGACGGTCACCGTCTCCATCTGTGAGTCGTCCTCGTTCCGATCGCTGTCCTCGACCACGATCGTTGCCTGGTCACCGGCCCAGTAGGCGTAAAAATCGGTCCGTATTTCACCGGTCTCGACCCCAAACTCGGACCAGATACCAAGAAAATAGGATGAGACAGGCGCACCGAGCGCATTATCGGATAGCTTGAGGTCCAGCGAACTTTCCACGAGGTCGCTTCCCGTCCAGCTCGTGGCGCCCACGAAGACGGTCTCACCATCGACGAGAACCATATTGCCGTGGAGTGTGGCGGAATCGTCGGCGATCACCGCCGCGATACCCGCTTGCGAGAGTGTGGTCGCAACCGCCTCGTTCCCGACATAATCGCTGAGGACCACACGGACGGTCACGCCGCGCGACCGAGCATCGGTGAGCGCGTCGATGAGCGTCCCGATGTCGCCGCCGGTGGACGACGAAATGCGATGGAGCGCGATATCGACGCTATCGGACGCACCGTCGATGGCGGTGCTCACTGCGTCACCATAGCGCTCGCCGTTCAGCGGCTCGCTCACACTCGTGTCGAAGCCGGGTGTTGGCAACGCCGCGGAGGGATCGTTCCAAAGCGTGGTGAATATTGATCGGTAGTAGTCGGCGATGTCCGGATCGAACAGTGCGACATTGACCTCGTGATCCACCGTCAACGCGTCGCTGTCGAACCCCGACGAGCCGACGACGGTCCAGTTGCCGAGGACGGCGAGCCGTGCATGCAGCGGACCGCTGCCTTCGTACCATTTGACCTCGACACCGGTTCCGTTGAGAGAGGTAAAGGTGGCATCCGCACCCGGATCGGTGGGCTCGAGGAGGATCGAGACATCTGCAACGTTGGCGTCGTAGAACACGAGATTATTGAGGATCACCCCCAGCGGCCGATCGGCGGCGTCAGAATAGGGAAAGGAGGGGTTGGCGATAGAGATGGGGCCGCCCTGCGCTAGTGCGAGCGGATCGAGGAAGATATCGAGAAAACCCCGATCGAAGAGGTACTGGATGTTCCCGTCATGCAGTGCGTTGGACGCACCCGGTGTAGGTGCTGCAAAGCGGACGAAAGCGCCCTCGCCGTCACGAACCCGTGCGTAGGCGACATCCTCGGCCGGGGTAAGATAGGACGCCGCGGTGAGGTCGTTATCGCAATAATGCCGATCGACGAGGTTGTTCGAGTCGTCACGCAGCTCGAGCCAGTTATCTGAATGGGAGCTGAACGATAGATCGGTCTGGTCGGTGTAGACGACATAGTACCCCGCTGCGGGAACGGTCGTGTCCGCCGGGAAAGTGTATGGCGTCGCTTGCGGCTCGTCGCGCAGCGTCCAGCCGCCGATGTCGAACGCAACGGAGGTGGGGTTGTAAAGCTCGACCCACCCATCATCGCTATCGGCCGTACCGTCGCCGTTCCAATCGCTATCGGGCAGTGGCAGATACTCGTTGATCGCGATACGCCGATCGAGCGACTCGACGGTGACGGAGGGTACCGGTTCCCGTGTCGTCTGGCCGCGGCTGTCGGTGGCGGTGATAGTGCCCGTCATCGTCCGCTCGCCATCCATCGCCGGCAAGAGAAGATAGAATTCATCGGTGTTGCTCTCCCCCGCCAGCATTTCAATGGCAAAAGAGTCCTCGCCGCCGGTGTAGGTGACGGTCAACTCGAGCTGGACCTGTACGATATCGATCTCGCTTTCCACCTCGACGCGGACCAGTGCGCGCTCGTTCTCATAGATCGTCGCGGGGTAGAGCCAGTCGTCCGGGACAGTGATCGCTGGCGGCTCGATGACGACCTCGGGATTCGCGGCGCCGGGCGTGGGCTCCATGATGATGTAATCGATCACGGGATCGTCGTTATCGTTACCGTCGGGCGAGAGCGCCAGCGAGCGGTTCTCCACCGGGTCGGGGGCGTTGCCCAGCGCGCTGTCGCCCGCACCGCCGTCACCGTACTCCATACGGTCGAGCGCGGTGTCGCGATAGAGGAGCGCGATGGATTCACCGCCGTTGCGCAGCGCCAGCGAGGTATCGCTGCTCCAGATGAGCGCGTACCCGTACGGCGCGATCGACCCCTCGAGCGGGATCGGGGTGCGATAGCCGTCCATGTCGGC
>CAZSUE010000556.1:0-3949 GCA_964609045.1 uncultured archaeon
GCCGATGCCGCCGTCTCATCGGACCAGGGTGTGTACGGCTCCAAAAGCTCGCGGTTCGCATCCGCCCACCGCACGACCAGCTGCTCGATCTCAGCGAGGATGACGAGGATCGCCGTGGGCGAGAACGACGCGGCAAGAAGGTTGCGGAACAGCTCCGTCAACGGCGCACGCACGATATCGCGCGGTAACGCCTCATGACGGACCGCACCACAGCGCTCTCGCATCTCCTCGGAAAGCCATGGATGCGTCGCCACGCGATCTTGAATATGGTTGACCACGATACTATTGAAATCGGCGCCGGCGAGCTTGCCAGCAATGATCTCGATCAGCTCGTAGGACGGGTCCAGACCCTGGTCGGTATGACTGATGCCCAATGCGAGTTTGATGATCGGGAAAATGTATCTCAACCCCAATTGGCTAACGAACCGGATCTGCGACGGTGAACCTTCCTCTCGACGCGTGCGTGAATAGTGGATAGGAACCGCAATAGCGACGGGAGGAGAGCCACGGATCGGCACCGAACCATAAAAACGTTTGCCAATAAAGAAAGAACGAGGGAGGTCAATTGGGTCAAAGGCCATAACCACAAAAGCTCCACAGCGACGGGGCGGTTCACTATCGCACGTTGCAACGATAGCCGCGCGCACCGCCCTCATAGTGTAATAATTTCGAACCCCAATATATTGGCGGAGTCATCATTTTCCTCTCCGGCAATGTTCGCAGAATCGCAGCACGGAAATCACCGCAGGTGTTTTAGTGGACTGACAGTGCCGAAGGCACTATGGCAGATCCGGAGGGCCCGATTCTGCTGAATCCAATAGTGGGAAGACGATAGTGAACGCGGTGCCGTTCTCGCGGTCGATACTGCACCGCCCACCGATCTGCTGGAGGACCATGGAGACGATCTCGAGCCCCAGCGACTCCTCCGGCGGCGTATCGATGCCGATGGTGGGCGGCAATCCCACGCCGTCGTCCGCCACACGCAGAAGCACCCAGGGACCGGTCGTTACGCTATGGTCCAATTCCAGTTCCGAGCGCAGATCCCATTGCATGGTCTCTCCGTCCCGACCGACAGCATGGAGCGGCGCGGGCGCTGCCAGCGTTGTGTCTTCATACACTCTGTCACCGTCGCCCCCACGCTCGCGTACAGTGCGCATGTGGATCGAGATCGTTCCCTCTCTCGATCCCAAAAACGCATGTTTCAATGAATTGGAGATGAGCTCGTTGACGATCAGACCGACATGGATGGCGCGATCGATGGGGAGCGCGACATCCTCGATCCGGACGCGGATATCGCAATTGGCCGCAACGCGTGGATAGAGCGTCCGGAGGTTATTGACGAGGGAAGGGATATAATGCGCAAAATCGATGGTGGCAAGATCGTCGGAGCGATAGAGCGCCACATGGATCAAAGCCATGGTCCTGATACGGTTCTGCGCCTCGAGGAACAGTTCGTGCAACCGCGTATCGTCGATGGTCTGGGACTGGAGCGTGAGGAGGCTCGAGACGATCTGCAAGTTATTCTTGACCCGGTGATGGATCTCGCGCAACATCGCCTTCTTCTCCGCTAATGAGCGCTGCAGCTGCTGCTCCGCACGCTTGCGCTCGGTGATCTCCGAGTGCGTGCCAAACATCCAGAGCGGCTTCCCGTCATCCGTCCAGGAAATGACACGACCGCGGTCATGGACCCACACCCACATTCCGTTCCTATGTTTCATCCGGCATTCGATATCGTAGTGATCGAGCTCGCCGGCAAAGTGCTTTTCCAATGCTTCATCGCTTATTATCCGGTCCTCGGGATGGACATACCGACGCCAAGTCTCGATAGAAACCGGCGAGAGCTCCGCCAGCGTGTATCCGATGATATTGGCCCATCTCTCGTTGAAGATCGTCTCGCCCGTTTGCACATTCCATTCCCATGTGCCCACATTGGTCCCGTCGATGATATGGTCCATCCGCTCTTTTTGCGACCTGATCTCCTCCTCGGCGCACTTTCGGTCGGTGATATCCGTATGGGTCCCCACAAAGCGGGTCGGCGTACCATCGGCGTCGCGCTCGACCACCTCGCCCTGGCCCTTGATCCACATCCATTCGCCGCTGTGCTTGCAAAAACGGAATTCCACCCGGAACTGCTCGACCTTGCCCTGCAGATGTTTCGTCGCCTCGTCCATGACATGATCGATATCGTCGGGGTGCACGCGCTGCTGGAACGCTTCCAACCGATGCGGGAATGCATCGGGCTCGTAACCGGCCATTCGGTAATAGCGCGGGTCGAAGTAGACCTCGTCGGTGGTCAGGTCCCAATCCCAGAATCCATGTTTTCCCGCATCCATCGCGAGGTCGAGCCGTTTCTTGCTTTCACGAACGGTTCTCTCCGCACGCTTCCGCTCGGTGATATCCTTCACATATTCGATCACGCGAGTCACATTCCCGTCCTCGTCCTCGAGTGGAAATGCGGAGAGCTCCATCCAGCCAGTGGGTTCCTCAGCCGACGGATACGGGACCACCTCCCGCTGCATCTCACCCGTCTCGATGGTCGGCAGCGTGGGGCAGTCGGGGCAGGGGCTCTGTCGGTGTTGGTAGACCTCGTAGCATTTCTTCCCCACGAGCGGCATCTGCTCCTCGTACATCCGCTCCATCCAGTGATTGGTCCGAACGATGCGGAGGTCGGTGTCCAATACACTGATGCCCGCTTGAATAGCATTGAACAGGTCCTGGAGGAACTGCTCGCTCTCTTGCAGCGCCTCTTCGGCCCGCTTCCGATCCGTATCGTCGCGAACGATGCCCATGATCGAGGTGACGCGACCCTCCTCGCGCGTGAGCGGGCTCTGGACCGTGGTGAGATAGCGTCGGCGATCGCCGATGATGAGCGCCGCCGTCTCCTCCACCGTCTCACCCGCAAAGGTCCGATCGTCGAGCTCCTCGATCACCACCCCCTGTTCGGGTCCGAACACCGCTGCTGGCTCCTTGCCGAGGATCTCTTCCTTCGGCATCCCCAAAAGCTCCTCAATGGCGCGATTGACGAAGGTATACCGTCGCGCCTCATTCTTGATGAAGATGTAGTCCACCGCATGGTCGGTAATGGAGCGAAGTTTGTTCTCGCTCTCCTTCAACGCTTCGAGCACACGCTCACGCTCGGTGATATCCGTCCCTGACGAAAGCGTCGCTGTAATTGTTCCTTGCTCATCCTTCAATGATCTATTGTGCCATGCGATGATCCGTTCCTCACCGCCACTGGTCAGCACTCGGTTCTCGTAATATTCCGTCGCCTCACCCTCACCGTTCCTCAATGAGTCGAAAACAGCCCTCACCTCGCCCCTCAACCGCTGGGGGATGAAATCGAACCAGTTCTCACCGATGATCTCACTCTCTGCATAGCCCAGCACCTCGCATCCTTTCTCGTTGACGAGCTTGACCACGCCGTCGGTGTCGAGCGCCAAAATGATCACACCCGCGATCTCGAGATACCGTCGCGCCAGTTCCCGCTGCCGCTTCAATTCCTCTTGCGCCTCCTTCTGCGCGGTGATGTCCCTCGCGATGGCGTAGGTGCGCTCCTCCTCCTTGCACGGGTGCGATGCCCACTCCAGCCAGCGGTAGCTCCCGTCCTTACAGCGGTATCGGTTGATGAAATTGATCGCCGCCTTCCCGCTCTTGAGATCCTTTTCGATGACCTCGATGGTCGCTTCCGCATCATCGGGGTGGACAAAGTTCAAGAATGGTTGGGAAAGGAGCTCGTCCTCCGAATAGCCCAATAGCTCCGTCCACGCCGGGTTGAGCGTGGTGAAGGTCGCGGTGTTGAGATCGGCGACACAGATCGGATCCAGTGCAAGATCGAAGAAGCGCGCCAGCTCCTCCGCAGTTGGCGGTGAGCGCATGCTCCGGCCGGTGGAGAGGGATGGAACGCGCATATGGGCCAAACCCTCTTTGGCGAGCGCGATGACCATCTCGC
>CAZSUE010000557.1:0-3938 GCA_964609045.1 uncultured archaeon
CGGCCTCGTCGGTGGTGAGCCCTTCATCCTCTTCGATCTCGAGCTCTTCGGGCAGTTCGGCCAGTTCCTCGCCCGCATCGCCCTTCTCGAGCTCTTCCGGCAGCTCGCTGGCTTCCTCGCCCTCCATGATGTCGCCGAGGCCTTCGATCTCCAGCTCGTCGGCGAGGTCTTCCTCTTCCTCGACCTCGATCTCTGGCTCCTCGGTCACTTCGGGTAGCTCGACCTCCTCTTCGAGGCCTTCCTCTTCTTCCCATTCCTCTTCGGGCTCGGGTGCCACCGGCTCCTCCACGGGCGGGAGCGGCGCCGCCCCTTTCTTGCGCGAAAGGAGCGCGACGAGCAGGATGACCACGACGATCACGATGACGATGATGACGATGTAGAGCATGGGGAAGCCCTCATCCTCGTCTTCATCCTCGTCTTTGCCGGCCTCCGGCTCAAGCATGAGTGTGTCGCTGGAGAGCGAGACATTTCCGTCCTGGTCGATACTGCGATCAACCGTCGTGCTCTTGTAGCCGCTCTTCGAAATCTCGATGGAGACCTCCTTACCCTTCCAATCCGCCGGTAGGTCCATGAACCACACCTTTCCTTCCCCATCGCTGTACTGGGTCCGGGTGGTCCCTTCCACCGTGATTATCACCTTCACACCGTCGAGGATTGTGTCATCCTCGTCAACGAACGGGCCGAGTACAAGATTGAAGGTCTCTTGAATTGGCGTCAAAGTCAGTTCTGCCGCGGTGAGCTGAATGAGCCAACCCGAGTCCAGTACCTTCGTGAACTCCTTGTCCTGATAGTCATCCTTTTCGAGCTTGACGGTCACCTCTGTTCCCGCTGCACCGCCCGAGAATCCGGTAAGGTTCGCCATGCCATTTTGGTCGCTCGTCGCAGTATAGTCCGTCCCATCTAAGGTCACGGTAAGGGTGACACCGACCAGCGCCGTTCCATCTGGGTCCTGGAAAGAACCGATCAATTGGAAATCGACTGGTGCGGTGGCGGTGGTCGTAAAGGAAAAGCTGAACGCTTCCGCCAATGTGGAACCGTCGGTCGCTTTCAGTCCCTGGGTAATATTGACACGATAGGTCGTATTGTGTTGAAGCTGGACCCAGGCGTATTCGATGAGGAGGGTTAGATTCGTCTCGTCGTACACGAGGTTGTAGTGGTCGGGATAGTCGCTGAAAACCACAGTGTCTTTGGTGATCGTCGACTCGTTCAGCGCTTTGTTGAACTTCACCGTGATCGGATGCTCGGAAGTGTCCACCGGGACATCCGTCGTTGCCGTGGGTGTATACGCTACGACCTCCAGCGGTGCCACCGACTTGGTCAGCGTCACATTCAGCGCGGTGAGCTTATGCGCCACCAGCTCCACCTCTGTAGTATAAGGCTCGTAGCCAGCGAGGTGAATGGTCACATTGTAGGTGCCCGCGTCCATCCCCATCTCGTAGTACCCACTGGCGTTCGTCGAGACATTGCCAACGCCCGCGATGGCGACGCTGGCGTTCACTGCCGCCCCGCCGTCGCTCTTGCTGACGAACCCCGCGAGCATCGGTTCGGGGCCGGTGTACGCGATGAGTTGGAAGTTCTCCACCGAGGTATTGCCAGCGGTAACGATGACGCTCCAGCCGACCGGAATATAGCCCACCTTCTCCGCCTCGATATCGTACTCGCCCGGCGGCACCTCCTCGAAGGTGAAATTGCCGTTCTCGTCACTCATCACCGTCTCGGAGTAGCCGCTATTGTTCAAGGTGATGTTCACACCCGCAATCGGCGCACCGGTATTGGAATCGGTCACATTCCCGATAACCGTGCCGTTCATCGTGACTGCGCCGAACTCGAAATCGCGCGTCACCGTCTCGCGGCTCTCGACCGTCACCTCGGCAATCTGCTCCTCGTAGCCGGTCAGGTTCACCGTCATATTGTACGACCCAACCGTGATCTGAAGGTGGTACCACCCGTCGTTGAAATTGAGAAGGTCGTAGCCGAACTCCGCACCGCTGTCGTCGGTAAAGACGACCTTATCGTAGAAATTGTCCTCGCTCAGATTTGCGTCCGGCGCGGTAATGGTCCCGTTGACAGAGCCAAACTCGTATGCGAGAGCGACCTCGAGACCGGTGATATTGTCGTCGACGATCTGCAGCGGGTGGTGGTATGGGAGATACTCCTCGAATTCGAACAGGAGCGTGTAGTTCCCCGGCGCGACCGAGAAACTGAAGTTGCCAGTGGTCTCATTATAATGCACATCCACCTCGATCCACATTCCCGTTTCGTTGAGCAACTCGAAACCATACTCGAATGCGGTGCTATTGAAGATAGCTCCTTGGTCGTCCTCCACCTGCCCGCTGACCGTGTAGTTCTCGTCCGGCACCTCTTCTTCGTACCCGTAGGCCCACCATACTGCGCTGGCGGTGTATCCAAGTTCGTCCGCGGCCTCCAGTTCGATAGTGATCGTATCCATCGGCACCGTTTCAGGTGTGTACCAGAGCGTATTGTTCTCGATGACGACGCCCGGCGTCTCGTTGGTCACCATACTGCCGTTGATATACCAACGATAAAAGACCGGTCCCCCCTCCGGATCGGTGGCGTTGGCCCAGACCTCCGTGGTCTCACCCGCCGTCAATATGATGTCCCACGCGTGCGGATCGAGCGAGAAGTTCGTGAAGTAGGGTTGATCGTTCTCCACATACGAATACAGGCCCCGAAGCAGTTCGTCCCATGGCGTTTGCTGCGCAAAACTGGTATTCTCGTAATCGACGGTATAGACACCGTTGTTCCCAAGATGGTCGGTATAGTTCCCATGCTCGGGGAAATAGATCGCGATACCGTGCGAGTTCGGATAGTCTGCACCGGAATCGTACCAGAGGACGCTATCGGCGATGGCGCCGGTGACATTCCCCACCAGCGTCGAAAGATCGTCGAGGTCGACATAAGTGTCGAGCATCTCGCAGAGATGGTAGAGGTCGACGGATTCCGTATCGCCGCCGTAGGACTCAGTATTGTATCGCGCACGCATGATCGATTCCGCGTTCGACTGGTTGAGCGTCGAATTGAGGTACTCGGCGAGGTCCACCACCGCAAGATAGAGTGGCTCCGTTACCGTGAGATTGATCGCCGCCAGCGTGATGGACGGGTCGCCGCCGCCGAACGATTCGATATAGGTCGAGGCGATCTGTTCGGCGAGGAGCGAGGGATGCATGGTCGGGTCGCTCGCCAGCTCCTCGAGAAAGCCGGTATAGTCCCAGCCGCAGCCGGGTTCGGTCTCCTCGCTCGCAACAAAATAATCGGCATAATCGCTACACGCCGCCATCACCTCGACCATGCCCATGAGACATGCGTCGAACCCGATCAGATCGAGGTTCTCGTTCCCGTTGAGTGTCTTGGTCTCATTGAGCGCGCTCTCCAACTCGGCCAAATCGACCCCGTCGCCGTCGGCGCTCTCATCGTAGCACACACCGGGCCAGCCAGCGCCGTGGTCCCAGAGGATGAGCGCGTAGCGATCGGCGGGGTAGTTCGTCATCGACCAGTTCGCAAAATCGACGAGCGTTTGCGGGTCGCCCATGTTCACCTCGCCGAGCGTTTCCACCGGCTCTGTGGTAATATTGGTGGTATCGTTATCGTGCGCCATCTCGTAATAGCGTGCATCGGTCCAGTTCCCGTTGCTGACAGTGTCGTTGCCCGCATCGTACCAGCCGTAGGCGTAACCGTCCCAGCGGTCCACGATGGCGACGATATTGACCGTCTCGGCACCGTCCACCGCCTCCATCTCGTTGATATCGTCGATCGCCTCAGCCTCGAGGTCGTTATCGCCGTCGAGATAGACCATCACAGTCCAATCCGCAGCCTCCACCTCCCCCGGCGTCGTGGTGGTAACCGTTGCGTTCGTCATATTGCCGAAGTCGTTTTCGACTTCGATGAACCAATTATGTTCCCCAGCCGTCGTGGCGCTG
>CAZSUE010000558.1:0-3930 GCA_964609045.1 uncultured archaeon
GCGAGCTCCGTGGTCTCGCCAACGATGGCGTCGTTCGCGGGCGACATCACGGTGGGCGCGGGGAGGGTATTATCGATGCAGACGCTGACGCTGGAGTTCGCAGTATTGCCCGCAAGGTCGCGGGCGTAGACGGTGAGCGTGTAGGTCCCGTCCGGTACGGCGGTGGTGCGGAAGGTGGCGGTCCATGCGTTAGCGGCGGGCGAATACCCGAGCGGTCGTTGGAGCGTCCCGCGGACGCCCTCGAGGGTGGCGTTCACCGCGGCGATCCCGGACCCGTCGCTGACGGCGGCACGGACCGTATACGCACCGGAGATGTATTGGAACGGTGTGGGCGCGAGGATGTCGCAGCTTAACGGCGTATCGTAATCATTGTCGCTGATCACCGTGACGCTGCGTTCTTCGGTATTGCCCGCATTATCGGTGACGGTGACGGTGACGGTGTGCGCACCGTCGGCCAGCGTCGTGGTGGATAGGGTTGCGCTATAGTTCTCGCCGGTGGTTGGGCTGAGCGGTATGGAGGCGCCGCCGTCGACGCTGTAGCTCACCGCATCGATGCCGGATGTGTCGTTGGCCTCGACCTCGATAATAGTGGATCCGGAGAGGTACGCGCCGTTTGCGGGGTTGTGGATCGCGACTTGCGGCGGCTCGGCGTCGACGGTGAAGTTCGCGAGCGCTTCTACGGCGACATCCACCGCGTTGGTGACATTGGCGATGAGCTGGTAGTCGCCGTCGGCGACATCGGTGAATTCGTATTCGTAGTACCCGGTGTAGGGGTTGAGCGCGGCCTCGACCCAGCTCGCGCGGTTCGAGATGGAGAGGCGGACGCTCTCGACGGCGGCATCGGAGGCGCCGCCGACGCCGACGCGTGCGGTGAAGGTGCTGGAGCGGTACGCGTCCTCCTGGGGTGTGACGATGGTGGCGGTGAGCGTGCCCGGCGTGCTGGCCTCGTCGTCGAAGCAGAAGACGGGGATGCGCTCGCTCTCGATATTGGGGATGAAGTCGCTGGCGTTGAGCGCGAGATAGTATACGCCCTCGCTCACGCTGCCGACGGTGAGCGCGCCGGTGCCGTAGACACCGTCGCCGTAGATACCGTCGTCGTGCGCGCCGTCGTCGTAGAGCGTGACCTCGCCGGGACCGACACCGATGGCGCCGGCGTCGAGCGTGGTCTCGTTGACGCCGGTCCCGTCGCCGTCCGCGATGGCGGCGGTCACGCTGATCTCGTCACCACTCTTGCAACCGGACTGGCCGGTTGGGTACTGGACGGTGACGCTGTCGATCGTGGGCGCGGTATTATCGAAGGTGACCCCGATGGTGTCGGTGACGCTGTTGTCGTACCCGTCGATGACGGTAACGGAGAGGAGGTGGTAGCCGTCGGGATGGAACTGTGTGGCGAGCGTGAAGCTGAACTGCCCACCGCTCTTGTCGAGCGTGACGGCTTGCAGCTCGCCGTCGACGCGCAGCTCGCAGCGCTGGCCGGTATCGGTGGTATCGACCACGACGGTGGTCTCGCCGCTGTACTCGCCGTTCTCCGCCGGCGCGGCGATGGCTGCGTCGAGGTCGAAGTTCTCGAAGGTGACGATGGCGCCGTCCCAGAACTCATTTCCGGCGGCGTCAACCACGCGCACGGAGACGGTGTGCGGCCCGTCGGGCCAGCCGGTGGTTTGGAGCGTGCGCTCCCATTCGTCCGCGGATGCGTTATATGCGAGCTGGCCGATCTGCGACCCGTCGAGATAGAGCGCCACCTGCGAGACGAGCGTCGCCTCAACGGTGGCGTTGACGCGGATTTCGCCGGCGTAGGTCGCGCCGCTGTCGGGATGGATGAGCGTGACGCTCGGGTCGGGGTTGTCGACATAGACCACGCCCTGGATCGATGCGGCGTTGCCGAGCTTATCGAACGCGGTGGCGGTCACCGGGTAGCTGCCGTCGGTGTACGCGGTGGAGATGGGGATGGAGGCTTCGTAATAATTGCCGCCGGTGAAGGTCATCCGTATGGTGCCCGCGCCGAGGCTGCTTGCGTCGAGCGTGACGAAATCGAGGCCGCTTCGATAAATGGTCGATGCGTCGTCGGCGGTGATATTGACGGTCACCGATTCGCCGTCGCGTGCGCTCTCGTTCCCGTTCGCGTAGGTGACATCGAAGCCGGAGAATTCCGGAGCGCCGTTCTCGACGGTGACATTCGTCGAGGTCTGGTTCATATTCCCCGCGTGGTCGTAGGCGGTAATGTTCAGTTCGAAGATATCGGTGGCGTGGGTGTTGATCGAAATCGGGTCGGAGCCCCACCAGTTGTCGCCCGGCGCGCCGTCGCCGTGCATGCCGTCGTCGTAGAGCCGGACCGGGTTCTCGACGCCGACGGCAGAGGCGTCGCACTCCATCGAGGTGATGCCGTAGGGGGTGGTGTAGGAGGAGAATTCGGTGGTGCCACCACTAAGAACGGATTTACTAATGTTTTCGTATACACCTTCTAATTGATCTCCTGAAGGTGCATAGTAATAACTCCCATTGTCTGAGGCGTCGGCCATGGCTTGAAGCGTCGTATCGTCCACATTCGTTCCGAGGCCAATAGTGAATAGCGGGGTACTCTTGTTGGCATTGACATCCTCTATTCGTTTGACCGCGTCGGCTTCATCTGCTCCACCCCCTGAATCTTGACCATCAGTCAGCACGATACCCACTGGCGTACCTTCTCTACCCCCGACAATGTTATATGAATCAAGCCAATCCATCGTATCGATTACTGCATCATATAGGTCAGTACCACCCGTCGGATCGTAAGTTCTTAGAGACTCCTTAGTCAGCTGATGTAAATTAGTAAAACCCACACCAGGATAATCAGTACCATCATGTAGACAGGGGCTATCAAATCCATAATAATCATTATTGAAATGTATGACCGCACTTGTGTCATAATCCCGAAGTTGATTCACGAAAAAAATTGCGGCATTTTTTGCATCATTTTCTTCAGTTGTTGTTTTAGCATACCATACAATTGTCCAATTTAATCCCCCGTCTACACTTATTTCTACTGTAGCAAAATGATCGTCATCAATTTCGAGTTGACGCCAATAATCGAGAGAAATGGTACTGAAACCTGAAAAGTCGAAATCTTTATTCAGCTCCACATACTGATAACATTCGGGGTTATAATCTCCTGTTAAATCTGTTCCGAGACAATTAATACCTGTGCCTCCTGTATGGTCTTGATTGGGATCGTCATCGTTCCCTTGTGGCTGGCCAATCTCCCACTGACTGTCACCCGCTGCAGGTTGAAGATTATATGATACCCAATCTCCAGTTATCGTTGGGTATTCTGTTATTGAAGGAACGTCCCCATCAAAATCTTCATCATAAAGACTTAGAGCGTCCGCTTGGATAAGGATGTCGTCAATATTCCATCCTCCAGTGTATTCCCACCAAAATTCATTATCGTAAGCCGTTAAACCGTAACGCAGTCGAACAGATCCATTGCCTGCAAATTCTGATAAATCTATATTGTGGTTTTGCCAACTCCCATCATGGAAATCAGACCCACCCATCGATCCAGATGCATCAATAGTTAATACTACATCAATGGGTAGAATTGTGGTTGCCGATTCTTCTATAATCAAAAGATCACTACTATTCGTCACCACGCGCACCTGGTCGCCGTACTTCACCATCTGGATGTCATTGGGATAGAGCGTGGTTGCGTTGAACACCGCCGGGTTCTGGTTATCGACCTTGAATGTCACCCCGACGGTCTTCTCCGTGGTATAGCTCCCGCTGGTGGTGTTGGCGGTGATGTTCCCGGTCCAGTACCGCGTGGTCGCTTCGACGGTGACCCATTCCGACCCGAAGCGTCCGTCGCCGCCGATGCCGTCGCCGTGCGCGCCGTCGTCGTACATCGGCACCTCGTCCACGGTGGCGGTGCTATTGAGCTTCGACGCGTTGAGC
>CAZSUE010000559.1:0-3929 GCA_964609045.1 uncultured archaeon
TCTGGACGATCGACCTATATTTGATCTAGTACGATAATAGAGGGGGTTGGGGTTTGGGGGGTTGGGGCCGCCCCGCCCCTCGATCTTTTTCATTTATCTTACCTGAAACAAGTTGAAACATATACCCCTTCACATACCCATCAATAGAGGCTTTGATTCATTGCATTCGGATAAGCGGTCCTAAGATCCAATAAACGGAGAATTGAATCAATGATTGGATCAATGGATCAATGGATCAATGATTGAGTGAATGAGGCTGACCGAGAACGAGGGCGCGGCCAAACCTATATTTACCTTTTGCCCGAAAAGATCAAGTACGAGAACGTTGGGCACACGATACGAAATGGGTTCTCGGTCAGCCTCGAATGAGAGGAGATCCTATGTCGTTTTCCAATGCTCATATCGCCATTGGCCAATATTCAAAGGCCGATCGAAATTGCTCAACACTATGACCGGCGGAGGGAGGAGCGGTTGATCGTCCCGCGAAAGAGGTTTGGCCAGAACTTACCGGTGAGGAGCAGCTCGCCGCTCGACTCGTCGGACGCGATACCGTTGAGCACATCGATGCCGGAGCTATCCTCCAGTTCGCTCTTCAACCCCGAACAATCGATCCACCCCAGCACCGTGCCGGTATGCGGTTCGATCATCGCGATGCGATCCTCGTACCAGATGTTCGCGTAGACGACCCCGTCGATATATTCCAGCTCGTTGAGGTTGCGCACCGGCTCGCCCGCGGCGCGGACCTCCACCCGTCGCACGACCTCGAAAGTATCGGCGTCGAGGAACCGCAGCGTTGCGCTCCCGTCGCTCATGATCAATCGCTCGCCGTCGGTAGCCAACCCCCAGCCTTCACCATTGTATGAATATTCGCCCACCCGCTCGAATGTGGAGCGGGAATAGATATAGCCCTCGCCCGCCTTCCAGGTAAGCTGATAGAGTCGGTCGCCCCGGACGGTGATACCCTCGCCGAAGCGGTTCGGCGGGAGTTCGCGGCGCGCGAGGACCGTTCCGGTGGCAAGGTCGACCTCACGTAGCTCCGACTCGCCGTATCTCCCCGTGCCTTCGTAGAGCGTGCCATTGAGATAGATGAGCCCCTGCGTGAACGCACCACGGTCGTGTGGGTACCGCGCGGTGGTCTCGAAGGAAAATACCGGTACAGGGTCGCGTACGATGACGATGGGGGTGACATCGGACGCGATGAAGCGTGCGTCGCCATCGTAGGCCGCCACACGGAGCTGATAGCGTCCGCCGGCGATATCGGTCACGGTCCATGTCGATACCCAGCTCGATGCCGCCGCCGGCTCCTCCACCGTTACGATGTTTTTCCCGCCGAGCGTCACCTCGAGCCGCGCCACCGGCCAAGAGCTATTGAGGGCCACCTCGATGGTGAGCTCGGTCCCGTTCAGCAGTGTCTGGTTCGGCGTGGGCCGCACCCATTCGAGGCTGGCCTGCGCAACCGTCCCGCCCCCGTTGGGGGAAACCCCCGGCGGGTCGTTCAAAGGAGCGTAGCAGCCCGGAACGACCGTTCCAATGACCGCGATGAGAAGGATGAGAGGAGTGCGAAGCCTCGATGGAGCAATTGGGTGCACGAGAGGTTCCTCCTACGCTCCCTATCGAGCGTCCGTTATTTATTTCATGTGGCAGCAGAGACGAGACCGCCGCACGACGGCGTTGACTTGGCCAAGTATCTCGACATGTCGGTCCACAGCAGACCGCGTCGCTATGTTCCCATGGCGAGAACGTTGCTCCGCTCGCGTCCGCGCCGACGGGCCAAAACGCCGATACGGTTGCGAGAGCCGTGCCAAATATCCCAAAACGGTGCTAACTTATTTAAGCACCTCGTCGTATGGTCTAGGATGAGTTCCGTATTCGGATCGACGATACTGGCTCATACTCAGATCCATATTTATCTATTTACTTACCAATTTACTCACCTATCTATCTATCTATCTATCTATCTATCTATCTATCTATCTACCTATCTATATACTTACCTACCTATATGATGACTCATACACTGAGGTCCGATCATGGTAAACTTGGATGAGATCGTCTACACACTTCGGCCCTATATCGGCGGATTGGCGCAGCCCTATCTCGAGAACGAACTGGAGCGGTTGACAGAAACGGTAGGAACCTCTGCTGCATTCCAATCGCAGCTGGGGCAAGATGAACTCAAAACAGTTCTTGCCAAGGTCGAGCAGTTCCTCGTTCCGATCATTGGCGCCCATCACGCACGAAAACATATGGAAACGCTCTGGGCGCTCTGCCTTCATTCGGATTGAAGGAGAGCGAAAGGCGCATGCAGCGGCTCGGGCCCGTATGGACCGGCTGCGAACGCGGGCCGAAATGGCTGCAATTGGGTCAAAGGCTAATGCAATGCAATGCAAAGAAAACGGGCCAACATTATTGGCAGCGCTCGGCGATGCTGGCGGTGGAGTGAAACGCACGGAGCGACGAAGAGCGACGAAGAGGGATGGGGCCGTTGTTCTCGAACCGGGGCATTGCAGTAGATTTCCCTTTTAAGTCACCTAGCAAGATGCGGGATGCGGTCTACGGCCTGCGCATGTTGCAACCTTCGTTCCCACTTCTGCCAGCGTGAACTATATTATACATGATACACTATCACACGGCCGGTCGGTCGGTCAGGAAGTGCGGCCATGGGTGCGAGCATGGGTAACGAAATTTTCGACCATATTGTCGATGAACTCGAGTTCCTGGGTGATATCTTCTCCACCGGGATCGTCAAAAAAGGGATAACGAAACAGGGCGCGGTACCAGATACGGTCACTTCCGATCAGATGCGCGCCGCGCTGGACGACCATATCGTTCCCGCGCTCCGAAGCTTCGTCAACCCTGCAAAGGCAAAAAAGGTGCGCGCGGAGATCCTCACCTTCCTCAAGGATCGGTAATGCTATGATATCGTTACCGGGATCGGGATCGGGATCGGAACCGGAGCCGGAACCGGACCAACGGTCGCTGCGCATGCTGTTACGGCATGATCGCATCACCCAGACCGTCGTCATCGTCATCGCCCTGACGAGCTTGGCGCTCTTCATTCTCCCACCTGGCGCAACGAGCAACCTCGTCGGGAACATCACCGGGCTCACCGCGCTCTTACTGGCGCTCCACTTTTCGATCCGTACCATGCGTCTCTACGGCCTATCCATGGCGGAAGGGAGAGCGTGGGCGTTCTTTGCCGTGGGATTCCTCCTGTGTGCCATCGGGATGATCTCGCAGACCGTGTACGAGCGCACGGACAGTGCCACCCTCGCCTATGCGTTGGCAATATTTCGGACCGCCGCCACGCCGTTCTTCGTGCTCGGGTTCGTGGTCAAGCTACGGTTCGCCGGCATCCGGCTCGAAACGAACGCAAAGGTCCTCACCGCGCTCTTTACGATCACCTGGATCATTTTCGCCGGGTACCTCGATCTCCGCGCCATTTTCGCCCCGGGCTATTCTATGGTCCGCACGCCGTTCCCGCTCTTTTCGCTCGGTGAGATCTTCATCCTCTTCGTCATCGCGCTGATCCTCCAGATGGAGGTGGAGGCCAAGGGTTGGTTGCCGATATCAGTGGGCATGTTCCTCATCGTCGTCGGCGATACCTTCTATACCACGATGCGCGCATATGTGGACGCCCACGGCGGATATTACGACGGTCACCCGTATCATCTCATATGGTATGTCGGCCTTTTCTTCGTTGCCTATGGCGCCTATTACCAACACCGGCTCCATTCCGCGCTCATCGCAGATTGAGCGTCGTTCGAGAGCCCGCATTGGATGGGTACGGTGCCGGTGGCAGCGAGCAACAACTTTTTGACACACCCTGGACCGTTGGAACATTTATAATAGAGATAACGATGGTGCCGTATCGAGCCAGTATGCCCACAGAGCCACCACCACCGCCACACCGACCCGCCTCGAGCGAG
>CAZSUE010000560.1:0-3929 GCA_964609045.1 uncultured archaeon
CAAGCTCGAATATACACTCAAAGGGCTGGAAGCGAATGTGGATGTGTTTACCGTCTCCGATTGGTCCACCGATATCTATGCCGAGGAGATGCTGGAACGGTTCCTCAAGATGATGAAGAAAAAGGGCGTGAAGAAGATCTCGGGCCTCGTCTACGCCACCGATAACAAGATCAGGGAACTGCTGAACATCCTCCGCGACCATAATTTCGATATCCAGTCCGGCGGCTCCTATACGGGCTATGCGCAGTACAATATCGAGCGCCGGCTCTGAGGAAGGCGGCTCCGAACGCGATAATGCCGCCGATCGCGGTGCGGCAAGTACGATAGCGACCGTCAGCGTCATTTTTCACCGTAATTTCTATTACGATCCCTAGCGCTCTTGCCTTCGTCTCCGCTGCGATCGTCGCACGAGCGGGACATTCCGACCTTCGGGTGGGCCAACGCGCACGTGCCGCATCCGATCGAAGAACGATACCATCGTACATACTACATTATATTCCTATATTTTATTGCGGAAACGAGAATAGATCGACGGGAGCGGCGATAGCATGTCAGAATTACGTCAAGATCCAGTGACGAAAGAATGGGTCATCATCGCCACCGAGCGTAAGAAACGGCCCTCGGATTTCACGCACGCCCCCGACCACTGCGACCTCAGCGAGGAGGTGCCGGCGTTCGACCCGGACTGCCCGTTCTGTCCCGGCAACGAGAGCCAGACACCCGATGCGATCTGGGAGAACGCTACTGGCGCAGCTTGGACGCTGCGTGTGATACCAAATAAGTTCCCCGCATTGGACCCCAGCGAGCACGGGCAACGCTGGGTCCAGGGGCTGAACCGTACCATGGAGGGGAGCGGCCATCACGAGGTTATCATCGAGACACCGGACCATTCGTCCCATCCCGCATTGATGGACGAGCGTGAGGTGGCCGACATATTGGACGCCTACCATCGACGCTACAACGAGCTGATCCACTTGCCGGCGATGGAGGTGGTGACCATATTTCGGAACCATGGCGAGGGCGCGGGCACCTCGCTCCAACATCCGCACTCGCAGATCGTTGCCACGCCGATCATCCCATACCACCTCCGCCAGAAGATTCTTCAGACCATGCACCATTTCGACGATACCGGTCGCTGTATCTACTGCGACCTCATCGCGCAGGAGCGCGACGCGGGCGGGCGAGTCGTCCTCGAGAGCGACACATACCTCGTGATCGTGCCGTTCGCGGCCAAAAAACCGTATGAGATGCAGATCGTACCCAAACGGCATCGCGCGTCGTTCGGTAAAACGAGTACGGAGGAACGCCGCGAGCTCGGCGCGGTGCTCCACGACGCGCTCCGGCGGCTCTATCACGCGCTGGACGACCCGGATTATAATATGGTCGTCCATTCGGCGCCATATCAAGAGGACCCGGCGGATTACTACCACTGGCGGATCAGGATCGTACCGCGGCTGACGAAGAATGCAGGGTTCGAGATGGGATCGGGGATCTATATCAACCCCACCATCCCGGAGGAGTGTGCCTCGGTATTACGCGCAGCGGCGGGTGAAGCGGTGGAACAGTCCTGAACAAAACGGAATAGAGCGGGCTGGACCCGAGCAATTGCGATGGTGGTCGCCCCCGCCACCCTCTGGAGATATTGGAGAAGTATGAAGAACTGGTGCTGTGGGTTCAACACGAGGGGGATGTGCAACTTGTTCGTTTCCGTTCACATGCTCGAAAAATACGCGCTCCAGACCGCGTTGCTTCTTACTGCTTCTTCCCGACACACATTTTCCGCCGGACACGATCGAGGATGGCACTGAGCACCTCACCGGCGCTTTCCCAGATCCTCACATGCGCTTTGGTGTCGAACGGCGTCTCGCCCTTATTGATCAATATCAGTTTCGCGCCGTTCTCGAGCGCGTATTCGGGCATGAGATTCGCCGGTGAGACCAGCAACGACGAGCCAACCACCAGCATCGTGTCACAGCGCTTCGACTGCGCCACCGATTCTTCCAGTTCCTTCGCCAGGAGCGGGTCGCCGAAGTTCACCACGCTGGAGATGATCCTCCCGCCGCAGACGGGGCATGTGGGCTGACCGCGGCGCGGGCGTTGGGTCCGATAGCCCTTGCCCCATCTCCGTTCGTCCCAGCCCACCTCATCTTTGGGAAATTGACGGTCGCATTCGAGACAGCGCATCAGCGTGGTGTTGCCGTGTAGCTCCGCGATGGTATCCGGGTCGATACCGGATTTGAGATGGAGATTGTCCACATTCTGCGAGATGAGATGATCGAGCTTGCCGAGCTTTTGCAGCGCCACCAGCGCGAGATGGCCGCGGTTCGGTTCCACGCTCGACCATGGCTTCTTCATCGGTTTCGGCGGCAACCCCTTGTCACGGCGGGTCCATACCCCGTCGGGGCCGCGATAATCCGGCAATCCGGATTCAGTGGAGATCCCTGCACCGGTGAACGCCACCACCCGCTCGGCGTCCATGATGATCTTCGCTGCCGTTTCGATCTTCTTCTCGAGCGTTCTATCCATACGATCAACGTATTATCTGCGCTCGTCATATAAAAGGCTAGGGAGGGGGAGGGAACGAGGGAACGGGGGAACAGGGGAACGAGGGAACAGGGGAACAGGGGAACAGGGGAACAGGGGAACAGGGGAACGAGGGAACAGGGGAACGGGGGATCTGGCGACACACTTGTCGCTGGACGCTGACTCTGAGCGAAGCGAGGAATGGCGCGACAGGGGGTGAAACGTGTGGACGGGGTGATGCGCGAGGCAAGACGAGGAGTGGCATCAATAAGAATCAGGGGTACGAAAAAAGTCGGGGGCCCGGCCATCATGGATTCCTTCCGGTAGTGAAACCGGAAGGGAAAAACCTAAATCATGGGTAATTGCGAGTCGGTTAGCGAGGAATTGCTGTAACGGACCGCGCGCCCCATTGTTGTTCTGAGAACAATTATGCAATAGCTTTCCATTGACCAAAAGGTTGTGAAAAAAGTATGGAAAGGAGGGAAATAGAACACACCATTTGGCCCCATTTCGAACGATCTATGACTCCGCCGCGCTCGTCTATGAATGAAGGAGCTTCCGACCATGGTCGGTTATGGAAAGAAGCTTGCGGTTGCCCTGTTTTTCCCAATTGAGATAGCCGAGCGAACTGAGTCGCCGTAACCGCTTCCGGACCGTCGGTCGGCTGGCGCCCACCTCGGCGGTCACCATATTGAACGAGGGGCGGACGCCGCTCATATTTTGCCGGTGGATATAGTTGAGTATCTGGAGCAGTTTGGACGAAAGGTCGATCTGCGGTTGTGGTTCCAGGAGATCTGGTCGTATCCGATGAGCTCAGAGCGGGCCGCCCTTGGACCTTATCGCTTCGAGTACTTTCTCTGCGGAGAACGGCGTATTGTCCATCCGTACCCCGACCGCGTCGTAGATCGCGTTGGAAAGCGCCGGTGCCGGGCCGTTGATCGATATCTCCCCCACACTCTTGGCACCGAACGGTCCTGTGGGCTCGTAGGTGGACACGAGGATCGTTTCCATCGGCGGCATATCCCGCATCGAGTAGATCTTGTAGTTCGTGAAGTTCGGGTTCATCATCGCCCCGCGTGGTGAGAAGATGAACTCTTCGGTGAGCGCGTAGCTCAACCCGTTGGCCACCGCGCCTTCGGTCTGGCCTTCTGCGAGCTTGGGGTTGATCGCCACACCGCAATCGACCGCTGCGACGAACTTCAATACCGTAACCTTGCCCGTTTCGGTATCCACCTCCACCGCGGCAAAATGTGCGGCGAACGGTGGCGGTGATTTTGTCGTAATATGCGAGGCGGTATGCGCGATCTGGTGCTGATTGTGGACATAGAGCGAATGGAGCCCGATCTCGCTGAGGCGCACGAACCCTTTCTTCTCGGCGGCCTCGGTGGTGGTCGTCGTTTCACCCT
>CAZSUE010000561.1:0-3926 GCA_964609045.1 uncultured archaeon
TCGGCATCCTCCGGTGTAGGCACCTCATGGAGGTCTTCCACCATGGGTGTGAGCATATTGAACACGATGGTGATCACGGCGAGGAAGACGAAGAACGCCACATAGATGATGGTGATATAGGAGTTAAGGGTGTTCGTACGCTCATATTCGATCTGCTGGATGGCACGTGTATCGTCCGCGGCGATGGTGAGCACATCGGCGATATCGCCACCCGCTTTCGACGCCTCGTCGATGAGGACGAGGGCGCGGTTGAGGAGTGGAGTATTCACGCGCCGCCCGAACATCTCGAGGACGTCGGTGAACGGGATCTCCCACTGCAGTTGCGCGCTCATGATCTCGATATCGCGGTTCAACTCGCCATAATTGCCACGGGCGGCCTTGATGACCGCACGATGGAGCGGCATGCCAGCCCGTGCACTCTCGGCAAGATCGTGGAGAAGGTCGGGCAGCCGCCGGTCGAGGTGCTGGAGCGTCCGATCGCGGTAGATGCGATAGATGCCCAGCGGCGCACAGAACCCGGCGAACGAGAGCAGCATCCAATCCATAGCGGCCAGCTGCGTGATGAGCGAGAGGTAGGCGAGAAGGGTACAGAAGGCAAATAACGCGGGGAAGATCACGGCGAGCCCGAACGCAAGCTGCCGATAGGTGATACGTTTGAGCCCCGGCCATTGACCAGAATACTGGCGGATGAACTTGACCTCGCCTCTCAGCTCGTAGATATAAAGGAAGAGCGCGATCACGGCGATGGCGATGCTGATCAGCGGGACGACGACGGTCACATCGAAGGTATAGAGCTTGCCGAACGGCATGCCGGGCGTACGGAGCGTGAGAAGGAGGAAGAGGACGACGATGAGGCCGAAGAGGACCATGATGACGGTGAGGAAACGGTTGACCAGTCGGTATCGCGACTCGGAGCCGATCTTTTGTGATATCAGCCGGTCGGTCTCGGTCTCCTGCAGCCAGTCGAGGAACGGGACTCCTTCCGGTTGGGTATTGGTGGGAGCGGCGGCGGCCCGTTCCGGCCGTTTCTTGCGCGATGATGGCGGTCGTTGCGCGTTCATCGTACCCCTCACATCGACCGGTACGGATCACGGAGCGATTTGAACACATAAATGAATATCACCGCGGTCAACGGCATCACGACGAAGACGACGATATTGATGAGGACGAGAGTGATAGAGCCGGCGGATGAGTCGATGAGCGCCATCACCAGCGCCATGGTGAAGAGGAAGAGCGGCGCCGCGGCACCGATGGTGATATAGCTCTCTGCAAATAGCCCGATATTCTCCAGATGGCTCTTGAGATCGATCACGCTCTCGGTGGAATACTGCTCCGTTTTCGCAATAAAGAACGCACGGAGGTCGCCGCCGGAGAGGATGGTGGTGGTGACCCCTTGAAGGAGGTCCTGGAACTTTTGCGACGGTGACCGTAGGATGGCGAGTTTGATGGCCGAGACGGTATCGAGCCCGAGGAGTTCCATATCGCGGACGATGAGTGCGACCTCGGCCCCGATGGCGCCGTATACACGCTGTTGGGCCAGGCTGCGGAGCGTGGATCCGAGGTTCACGCCGGTGGCGGTGAGCCCGGCGAGAAAGTTCACTGCATAGGTGAGATGCGCGTCGATATCTCGCGCGATGCGCTCCGCCCGCAGTGTGGGATAGAGGAGGTATCCGAGATAGCTGACCAGTGAGGGGAGGACGCCGACGCCGAAGAGGGCGAGGAGCCCGACCATGCGCCCGCGGGTCGTATGGAACCACTCTGAGACCGCTCCGACGCCGACGATGGTACCCGCCGCGATGGTGCCGATGACGGCGGCCAGCGTGACGGTGAGCAGCCAGCGTGCGATATAGACATCCGGCCGTGTCCGTAGATGCGCTTTGAGGAGCCGTTCGGTAAAGGCGGGGTACTCGTCTGCCCCACGCGATGCGTAGTCACCGAACCACCGCATGGCCCATTGCTCGTATCGAATGTATAACCGCGATGCTCCGTTCATCCTCGACGCTCCGTTCATCCTCGACGCTCCGTGTGCTCGGTATCTTCTCCCTGCTCCGGCTCGGTCTCGGTCTCGGTCTCGGTCTCGGTCTCGGTTTCGGTTTCGGTTTCGGTTTCGGCCTCTCTTCGCGCTCCGGCGCCCTCCTTTTTCGCATCTGGTGGCGGCGCTGGAGGGTTCGGTGCGGAGTCGATGCTGCTGGTCGCGGGCGCAGATATGGTCTCGTCGTCGAACGCTCTGATCGAGCAGCCCATCGTATCGAGTGTCTCATCGGGTGCGGTGGCGAACGCAGCGAGGAGCGGGCTGAATTCTTCATATGTATAGTACTTGCGCTCCACGAGCCGTTTGATGAGCTGGGTACGGCATTCGAGTTCGCGCTGGAGCGCGGTGAGCGATCGTTCGGACTGGGACGCGATCTTCTCCATGAGTGTCGAATCCGGATAGTAGATAAAGCGCTGTTCCTTTGGATCCCATTCAAAGATGAGCGAGGTGATGAGATCGTTGGTCCGCGGATCGAGCTCCGAGATCTCGGTGATCTGGTCGACCCGTCGGCGTGACCCCTCGCCGCTGCGTGCGAATTTGATGGTCACGATCATATCGAGTGAGGGGAGGAGTATGCGGGGCACGTTGATCGGTGGGTTCTCGAGCCGCCGCACCAGCGCTTCGACGGAATCGGCATGCATGGTACTGAAGGTGGTATGGCCGGTGGACATCGCTTGAAAGAGGATCGCGGTCTCCTTTCCTCGTACTTCGCCCATGATGAGATACTGTGGCCGCTGGCGCAGCGCCGCTTTGACGAGATCGAACATATCGATATCGCCGCGCAGCTTCTCGCTGGACTCACCGCCGAACCGCTGACGGGTGGTGCCCGCGATCCAGTTCTCGTGCGGGAGATTCAGCTCGTGCGTATCTTCGATGGAGACGATCTTCATCTGGCGCGGGATGAAGAGGGTGAGTGCATTGAGCAGCGTCGTCTTGCCGCTGGCAGTACCGCCGACGACCATCATCGACATCCCGTGCTCCACGGCGAGCCAGAAGAACGCGGCGAGCTGTGCGTCGATCGTGTGTTTGTCGATGAGCTCCAGCGGTGTGAGAGGCCGATGCCGGAACCTCCTAATCGTGAACGACGAGCCCCGCGGCGTCACCTCACGTGCCATGGTGGCTTGGAGCCGCGACCCATCGGGGAGGGTTGCGTCGAGGAGCGGTTCGGCGATGGTGATGGTACGGTTGGCGCGTTGCGCCAGCGCGATGACGAACGAGTCGAGCACAGCCTCGGTCTCGAAGATGCAGTTGGTGCGCATGGAGCCGTAGCTGCGATGATAGATGTAGATCGGTATATGGGGTCCGTCGCACGAGATATCTTCGAGGGTGGGATCCTTCATGAGCGGATGGATCTTCCCATACCCGATGAAATCGCGGATAAGATAATAGCGCAGCTTCTGGAAGGTCGACTCGGGGACCTCGATGGCGTAGCGATCGAGGATCGTCGCCACCGCACGTTCGATATAGCGCCGTTTTCGCGCTAGCTCGTCGTCATATTCCCCGCTCTGTTCGTTCTCCGACCGTCCTGTTGTGCCTGAGGTGCGCTGACTGGAGCGGGCGGCGTGATCGGCGGTATCGGTATCGGTATCGCTAACGGTCTGAGCCGACTCGCCGCGTAGCTCGCCGCGTAGCTCCTCGCTCAGCTCTCTGGCGCGCTGGCGAAGCCGTTTGAAAAAGCCGGGACGGGGTTGGTCGATGACCGCCTCCGGTGCTTGGTCCGGGAGTGCGTCCCGCTTTGCGGTGACCTCTGCGGTCAACGAACGCTTGCGCCGCCCGCGAAAGAATTCCTGCGTGCTCATGTAGGTCCAGATGATCGTTTCTTTGAGGAACTCGAGGAGCCGATCCTCCTGTGCACTCAACGGCGGTTCCTCGATCAGGTAACGGAACTCGTTGG
>CAZSUE010000562.1:0-3919 GCA_964609045.1 uncultured archaeon
CGCTGGGGGGTGGCGCGGGGCCGGAGGGTGTGACACTCCTCGCTGCCGCCGCCGGGTACTGTATGGCCGCGAGCCTCGTGTTCGCCTGCGATAAACGGCGTATCGCGCTCGAAGCAGTGACGATGCAGGCGACCGCCTCGCTCAAGCGTATCGAGCACCGGCTCCGGCGGGTACGCTGCCTCGGGCTGCGCCTCGAGGTCGCGCTGGACGAGCGGCACCAAAAGCGCTTCACTCGTGTGCTCGAGCAGTTCGGAGAGTACTGTATCGTCAGCGAGAGCATCCGCGGCAACTTCCCCATCGAGGTGCAGGTACACCATCCTTGGGGCGTCTACGAGCGGCTGATACCGGTTGCAGCCGAGCGCTGAGCGGGTATTAGGGATGAGCGCACGACCTATGCAATACGGCTGCTCGTCTCCCGGCAGAGCGGGCCGCGCTCAAGGGTGACACACCCCCCGTATACAATAGCGTTTAATACCGCGACACGCTTTCTATTGCGTTGGGGTGTCATGGTGTGGAGTTTTGGTCGAAGGAGCGATCATGCACCGGAATTTGACGATTTCCGTACGGATGAGCCTGGATCATCGAACGATGCGGCGTCGGAGGGTGCGGGTGGATCGAGGCGGGCAGACAGTACGCACGCCGAGGAACGGACGAAGCGTCGGCTCTCCGCCGGGCTCGCGGCTGTCCTCCTCATTGCGGTGGGGCTGCCCGTCCTCTTCATCATCGGCGCGGTGACGAAGCCCTCTGAGGTGCCGCTCGATGCGGTCGCCGCGTACGAGGGCGAGTATGTCACCGTCGAGGGGGTCGTGATCGACCTCGAGACCACCGCTACCGGCGGGCGGACGATCACGCTCCACGGCGACGGGACCACGGTCCCGGTCTATATCGAAGTGGCCACGAAACGCGTGGCGATCAACGACCGCATCCGCATCACCGCCGAGGCGCGGCTCTATAAAAGTTACCTATCGCTCTCCGCCGCCAACGAC
Organism: uncultured archaeon; assembly: GCA_964609045.1. Classification (GTDB taxonomy): domain Archaea; phylum Thermoplasmatota; class Penumbrarchaeia; order CAZSUE01; family CAZSUE01; genus CAZSUE01. Next base: position 987 of record CAZSUE010000562.1, read on the forward strand.
AATACGATGGAGATCGTCGGAGAGTGGGACGAGGCGTTCATCCTCATTGGCGCGGCCGAGGAGCATCTCGGCGCGTACGCCACCATGGAAGGGACGGTGACCGATATCGCGCCGTTGGGCGGCGGGCGCGCGCTTGTGACGCTACGCGGCGCCGGCGCGGAGCTCACCGCGTTCTTCGAGCGCGGCTATGACGCCAGCCGCGCTGTGAGCGCGAACAGTACGCATAGCGCCGTCGACCATGCGGCCGAAGCCGAAGCGAAAGCAGATGACGACAGCACCACGAGATTTGGCATCGGCGATGTGGTCGCGCTCACCGGCGCCATCGAGGAGTACAACGGCCTCCCCGAGCTCATCGTCTACCGTCCCGAGCTCGTCTCGGTCACCGCGCGCTGGAACGGGACGCTCCCCTTACGGACCGTAGCGCTGGCACCGTGGGAATACGAGTACCGCCCGCTGACGCTGGAAGGGTTTATCGAGAACGAGCCGTTCGCGTTCCTCGGGTCGCTCTGGTTCACGCTCGTCGACGATCTCGATTCACCCACGGCCGAGCTCCATGTCACGCAACTGAACGCCAGTGCGGTACTGGACGAAGGAGGGTGGCCGGTCACGCCGCATAAGGGCGATCGGGTGCGGGTTACGGGACGGTTCCTCTACGATGCCGACGATTGCCAGTTCGTGCTCGATTGTGCACCTGTGGAGACCGGGAGCGATCTCCGCCCCGCGGGGACGGTGCTCGAAGCGTACGGTGATTGGTACCCGTCGCTCGATACGCTCGCCGCGGAACCGTTCGCGTACGAACGGGCGACGCTGAACCTTACCGGAACCATCGTTACGCACACCGCGCATGGCACCAACCACAGCTTCACGCTGGCCCCACAAGGGAGCGGTGGGGGCAATATGACACTGAGCATCCGTTGCAGTTCGGCGATCGAAACCGGTATCGAGCTTTCGGGCGTCGCGGTGGGCGATCTCGTTCGTGTGCGCGGTGTGTTCGCCTATAACGCGACGCGCCTTGGCTATGAGCTCATTACCGAGCCACCATTGGGACGGCTGTGGAGGGGCTGAGGTTGATCGTCGAGGCGGCCCTCCTCATCGCGTTCACGCTCATCGGCACGCTCCTCGGGATGACCACCGGGTTGATCCCGGGCCTCCATGTCAACAATCTCGCGCTCCTCCTCCTTTCTGCGACGCCCGGGCTCCTCGCCGCCATGAGCGTGCTCGCGAGCTACGGTATCAGCGAAGGGTTCATCCTCGTCCTCCTCGCCGCGACGATCTTCGCCATCTCGATCGCGCACACCTTCCTCGATTTCATCCCGGGCACCTTTCTCGGCGCGCCGGACGGCGAGGTGGCGCTCTCGGTGCTGCCCGCGCACCAGTTCCTCCTCGAGGGGAAGGGGTACCAGGCGGTACGGCTCTCCGCGCTGGGCAGTTTCGGCGCGGTCCTTTTCGCGCTCGCGCTCCTCGTCCCGTACCGGCTCGTGATCGGGGCGCCACTCCACGGGTACCAGATATTGAAACATATCGTCGTCTATATCCTCGTCGCGGTGGTCTTCCTCCTCATCATGACGGAGACACGACGCATCCCGTACAAGATCGGGTTTCGGCCCGCTGAGCGCGGGTGTGGCTCCGACGCGGGGGAGGACGATGAGAGCCAAGAGAACGATAGCGCGGTGGAGACCGGTGCGCCGCTCAGCCGCATCGCCGCGCTCGAACGCGATGAACCGGCGACCATCGCGGGCGAGGTCGTCTCCATTTCGAAGCGCGGGTGCACGGTCCGCGACGAGAGCGGCGCGGTCTATGTGGCGGCGCAGCCGTCAAAACTCGGGATCGATCTCGGTCATGAACCGTCGGAAGAGCAGCGGCCGCTGCGGGTGGCGCTCACGGGGACGCTTGAACGCGTCGAGGGGCGCTGGTCGCTCGCGCTCGGACGGCTCGCCGCGCTGGGGCTCTTCGCGCTCGCCGGCACCTTCGGGCTCGCCGTGCTCGACCTGCCGGTGGAATCGCCGGTGGGCTTCCCGCCCTCGGTGCTCTTCCCCGCACTCGCAGGGCTCTTCGGGATCGCGTCGCTCCTCATATCGCTCTTCGAGACGCCAAGCATCCCGCCCCAATCGCTCGAGCACGAGCCTATCGAGCGGAAAGCGGCGCTCGCCTCCATCGGCTCCGGCGGGTTCTTCGGGTCGATCGTCGGGTTCCTCCCCGGGATGTCCGGCGCTATCGCCACCATCTTCGCCATGCTCGGGCGGCGCGACCCGGACGATGGGCAGGTGATCGTCACGCTCTCGGCGGTCAATACCGCCAACGCGTTCTTCGTGCTTGTCGCGCTCTTCCTCATCCTCCGCCCGCGTAGCGGTGCGGCCATCGTGATCGACGAGCTGGTCACCGTCGAGCAATGGTCCGGCGCGCTGATGCCGCAGGCGCTCGTCTATCTCATGATCAGCGGGCTCCTCGCCGCCGCGCTCGCCTATTTCCTCACTCTCTTCTGGGGGCGCGTGTTCGCCACGGGGTTCGGCAAGATACCGTACAAAGGACTCGTCAGCATTATCCTTGGCTCGATCCTCATCATGGTCGTCCTCTTTACCGGCGCGCTCGGGCTCCTCATCCTCGCCGTATCTACCGCCATCGGGTTCATCGCGCCCAAAGTCGGACTCAGACGGTCGCATGCCATGGGCGTGCTGCTCCTCCCCGTGATCGTCATGCTCGCAGGGTGAACGGTATGGGGAGATCCGCTGAGTGCGCGCAGCATGGCCAGCACCTAGAGCTGCGTCAGCGCACGATGGTTTGCTGAGCCTGGTCGGGATTGCGCGCAGCATGGCCAGCACCTCTAGAACTGCGTCAGCGCATGATGGTTTGCTGAGCCAAGTCGGGATTGCGCGCAGCATGGCCAGCGCCTCTAGACCTGCCTCAGCACTCATCGATCTGCTGAGCCACGTTGG
>CAZSUE010000563.1:0-3916 GCA_964609045.1 uncultured archaeon
ATTCCCGTCGAGTGCCGCTGCGGCGTTGAGCAGAAGGAGCGCGGCGATGGTGCTATTTCGTGGATCGGAGCCGATAGCGGGATACGCATCCTCGTCGAAAAACAGCGAGGCCGCCGCCTGCGTCTCCAGCCATTCGAACGCGTTGGGGACGCTCTTATTGGCGATGCTGACGCTGCTGCCGGCGCTATTGTTCCAGACCGCGGTGATGTTGACGCCGGAATAGAGGAGCGAATAGGTGGCCCAGAGCGTATTAACCGCATCGCCCCAGCCACCGTCGTCATCCTGCGAACGCTTCAGCGCATCGGCGGTAGTTGTCGAGGCACAATCTCCCGCCGCCGCCGCCGGAGCCAGCGGTGCGAGAATGAGTACGCTCACCACCGCTAGCATTAACAAGATGGCTCTATGGCGCCAATGGCTCTTACGGCAGTGGAGCGTCATATGTGAAAAAGGGCGGCGAGAGAATTATAAACATTTTGGTACGATCGTCCATCTCTCCATGAGCTGATCCGCACGCTCAACCGCTCACAGCCCCTTTAACGGCGGAAATTAAAGGTTCCAATCCGGAGTGGGGGTGCCCCACTTTGCCGCGGTTCGCGGGGAAAGCCACTAGAGGGTTCGGGGTTGGGGGTTGGGGATTGGAACCGCTGCATCCCATCGTTCTTCGTTTATGTTATACGATTAGTTAGAAGCACGATGATACAATGCCCTCTTGTTAGTGGTGAATGCTAATGGCTCCCGTCCTACGGCATTTGAGACTGATCGGAAACGAAGGCGCTGTCAAGCCCCTATATATGTTTTGCCCGGAGAGGCTATATATTAGAACATTTCGCAACTACTACAAAGCGGGGTCCCCCTCAACCTCATTTGACCGAATTATTGTATTGGGCTCAGACCGTCGATCAACGATAGTATCGAGACACGGCGGAATCCCGGTACACTACGCCCCGTCCCTATTCTCCCTCCGAACTTACATCATGGCTCTTGGCGCCGCCTTCCGGACCCCCCATCTTCCGTTCGATAACGGCAAGCAGCGCCACCGCGATTGCGACACTGACGAGCGTGACGATGAGCATAATTCCCCACGGCGGTGCGAACCAGGCCGAGATGCTCGGTCCCTTCTCGTTGACGATGCTCGGAAGGAGCTGGTAACGAACATTGAGCTCGGTGACCAGCGCGTCCCAGCCCGTAACGGTGACCCATCCGACGAGGACGGTGGCAAGCGCGTTTAATTGGACGATGAGCGGGAGGACCGTTCGTCGACGCGAAATGGAGAACTGCTTCGTCACCACGAACTTGAGCCAGACCGCATACACCGCCGCCACGAGGAGGAATGGAACGAGGAGCCGAACGGCGTCGGGCTCGCTCCAGAACGCGATGGAGAGGTTGTACGGGCCGCGTAGCGCGATGAAGAGGAACGGGATGAACGCCACTGGCGAGAGCGCCACGGCGTTGACGAAAACCGCCTTCAGCGCATCCTGGATGCTATCGCGTCGATAGCGGAAGACGATCGAGAAAAGCGCCAGCGCCACGAGCCAAGAGAGCGTGAAGAAGGCGACGGTGCGGCCCATGATCACCGGCCAATCGTCGAAGCTATTGAAGGTCGCGATGAGAAGTGCGAAGAGGATGCTGACGCCGACGATTGCTGACAGCTGGACCCCCCGCTTCGAGAACGCGCGCGATGCCGCGCGACGCAACGCCGCGAACCGATCCGATAGCGCTGAGAACGCGAGCGAACCCACCACGAGGAGTGCGAGAAAAGTGATCGCTACGACCCGCGCCACCGCAAGCACACTATCTGTGCGCTTCGCCCGGCGAACGAACTGACGCACCTCATGCAGCTCGTACGGCACATAGACCTCTTCGTCCAATGGCGTCTCCGAAGAGGGCGTCGGCAGGTCCTCCTCGGAGCGCGCTTCGCGCAGAGAGGCGTCGATATCCTCGAACGCGCCCTCGTAGCGATCCAGTTCACGCTCCAGCGCGTCGAGGTGCGCGGTCCATTTTGCGTGATACGCGTCGTCCCCCGTATCGGCCCAGGCATAATAATAGAGCGCCGTTGCGCGATACGCGGCGAGGAGCGAGAAGAGCTGGCGCTCGTAGAGGAGCGAGAAGCCGAACGCAGCGACGATTTCACTCTCATGATAAGTGGCGTTCTCCACCGGCGTGATGGTCCCGACGAACGCGATCATCTCGTCGATCGTGGCCACTGCGCCATAGCCATCCTCCACCACCGCTTCCAGCGCTCCCGGACCGGCGTCGCGGCAGCTGTCGTAGACCGTCGCGAGCACCGCCTGCGACGCGGTGGGCACATCCCACCAGACCCAGAGCGACGGGGGGAGCCAGATCGTCCCGGCAAGGGTGGTGGTCGCGTTGGCGTACGGCGCGATATAGAGCCCCTGACGGATCGCGTCGTCACTGCGCAGGAGGACCCGCGCCAATGTCTGCGCCGTCTCGAGCCGGATATCGTAGCGCAACAGTGCCCAGGTCGTGGCGAGTTCCGGCACGGGGAGCGTCCCTGCTGGGTCCCAAAGGAGCTTCGAGAGCGCATACGCGTTGGCGTCGGTGTTCCACCAGCTCCCGTGTCGGAGGAAGATATGGAACTGGACGATACCGGTGGGGGCGCCTTCCTGCACCCAGACCCAGACCCCCGCCCAGGGTGCAGGTGCACTAGAGGACGGGGAGCGATTATCTGCGCCGTATCGCTCGACGAACGCACCGAGCTGCTGGGCGAGAAAATCGGGATAGAGCGACGCGCCCTCGTACTCCACCACCGCCTCGACCTCGACGAGTTGCGGGAGCGTTCCGACGCCGATGCAGGGGTTGAACGGGAGGTAGGAATAGAAATCGCCCATCACCCACTTCATCGACATCACCAGCCTATCGCCGCGATCCGCATAGGGCGCGATGAAATCGAGGTAGGTCTCGGGGTTGGTATGGAGGTCGCCCAGCGGGCCGATGCCGATGGACCATGTGCGGAAGATGATGCGCAGATCGTGTTCCTCCGCGCGCTCGAGGAGCCGGTCCAATAACGGATAGAGCTCGTGCTTGCGTGCAAGCAGTGGGCCGGCGTAATAGCCGGCGATATCGTGGGTGCCGCCGCCCTCGCCCGTACGGATCATATACCCGTCGATGCTGGGTATCGTCTCTTGCAGCTCGGCGATCCCCGCCGCGAGGAGGTCGAGGTATCGGTCGAGACCACCACGTTCGAGATCGCCGATATACCGATCCATGGGCGCGGTGAGGAACGGACAATCCGCGTAGATATAGAACGAGAGGTTCAGCGCCGCCACATACTCCGCGAGCGAGGCGAGATACTGTTGGTAATGCCGATGACGCACCGCATAGACGCCGTCGGGGTCGTACACCGGGGTGCAGACTCCATTGCCATTGCCACAACCATCGTCATTGTCGTCATGGAGCGCGGAGAAGGTGACATAGTGCACGAGATCGTGGAGGAGTATGCCGCTGTACCCGTTCTCGAGCGTGTAGTTACAGAGACGCCGGAACTCAAGTGCCGCCGCGTCGAGATAGCCCTCGTCCACATATGGATACGAATCGGTATCGATATGCTCGAACCAGTTCTTCCCGCCCCACCAGTTGAACGGTTGCTCATGCGGGTCGAAGAACGGCGACGACGCGTCGAGGAGCCGTAGCGTACAACTCGGCGTGCTACTCGTCGAATAGCCCGCGAGCGAGGAGCGGTTCCAGCGCGCTGCGTCGGTGGTGAGGAGCGCGATAAGGCGATACATGCCGTACGCATCGCCCAACGCGTCGGCGCCCCATACGCTGATCGTGACGGTTGCGTTTACGGTTGCGCCTCCCACCCGCGACGCCGCGATACGGTACGATTGTTCCTCCATCGGCACCTCGTCCGCATCGGCGTCGCCGTCGGCCTCGGCGCCGATGATACCCATCCGCT
>CAZSUE010000564.1:0-3912 GCA_964609045.1 uncultured archaeon
TCATGTTTTCGGTCTGCGCGGATGTGGGTTTTACCGACAAAATGAAAATACACCCCTTGCTTTCATCGCCATTTCACCCATCACTCTTGGTTTGAAAATTTCGTCGTCGTCTTCACGCGTTGGCGGTCTCGCATGGTCGATGGTATAGGACCTACGAACGCCAACCCACATTTTCAGTTCCCATGGCTGAAAGCTACTTGCTTTCATCGCCATTTCACCCATCACTCATCACCCATCACTCTTTACTCTTTACCTCCCTCTCCACGTAAGCTATGTAGATACCGCCTCGAAGCCGCATCGCACGCTCGGCCGCGCGAAAGGTTTATATGAAGCGGCCTCCAATATCTTCCTTGTTCGTTTTGTACAGGTGGGCGAGGAGGCCGTTAGACAATGAACATTTTGACCGATTCCACAAATATATTGACCGTCGAGAACTTAACGGAAGCGATCCAAAACAGCGTCGGGCCTAACCCGATCGGGCGTGAGGAGGCCCAGCGCATGGCAGAGCACATGCTCAATTTCTTTGGATACAACGATCGTATCATCGACAATGTGCTCCAACCAGAGGACCGCGATGTCTTCTATATGATGGAAGATTCCGGGCTCATGACCACGGAACGCGAGGAGACCACGCTCTACGACGGCCGTGAATGGCGGATCAACTACTGGCTCTTTCGGCGCGAGCGCATCAGAGAGCTCATGGACTGCCCCAACCTCGATTGCCCCTCCGAGCAGAGCGAATACGATTTTTACGAGGAGATCCCGGAAGAGATCTGGAGCCGGACCGGTTGAACGGGGTCGGCGAGAAGAGAGAGGTTGCCGCTCCACAGCGCTCGCCTCGAAGGATAGTGAGCCGCGCGCGACCCCGGAGCGCGTATCAAACTAGAACGTATGAAAATCGCTTAGCACCCGCTTCTGTTTCGTGATGCGCTCCTGCATGATCCGATGGGTCTTGATCCGCTTCATTGCCGAGGTGCTGAGCACATCCTTCTTCTCCTTGAATATGTTCGGGCGCCCGCATAATGCGGCACATGCGGTGGAGGCGAGCCGCCCCAGCGACGGATTGTACCCGCCCTCGAGAAGGATCGCGAGCTTGCCGATGGCGAGCGTCCGGATCGTGCGAAAGATCGTATGGATGCCGGCAGCGGTCACTTCGAGGTGCGTGTCGCGCTCCGAATGATGGATGTCGAACCCGCAGCATGCGATAACGAAATCGGGGTTGAAGAGTTTATAGAGCGGCGTGACCAGCTCCTCGAACACCATCTTGTACTCGGCGTCGCCCGCGTAATCCGGCATGACGATATTGACCGTGTAGCCCACGCCCTCGCCCTTCCCGAGCTGGTTGGTGAACCCACTCCGCGGATAGTTGTCCTCCGGGTCCTGGTGCATCGAAACGAGCATCACCGTGGGATCGGAATAGAATATCTCCATGGTCCCGTTCGCAGCATGCGCGTCCCAATCGACGATCATGATGCGCTTGCGCCCATGCTTCGACTGTAGCGTCCGCGCGAGGATCGCGGCGTTATTGAAGATACAGTACCCGCCGTACTCGTCGGTGGTGGCATGGTGCCCCGGCGGCCGTATCATCGCGAACGCGAAATCGTAGCGGTGATTTGTCACCAACGACCCCGCCTGCAACGCGCCGCCCACCGCCTGCCGCGCCACGGTGAAGCTCGAGGGGGTGAGGTAGGTACTGTCACCGATAAAGCCGCCACCGCGGCGGCATCGCGACTGCATCGAATCGATATAGGTCTTTGGATGCACACGCCGTAGCGCCTCCATGGGTGCGGGGTCCACCGGCGAGAAGAGCGTCGCACTGGTCGGAAAGAAGTCCGGTTCCGCGCGCAGCTCGTCCATGATCATCGCGAGCCGGTCCGGGTTCTCGGGGCTCGGGCTCTCCGTTGGCGGAGCATGCACCACATGCATTGGATCGTAGACGATCCCGAGCTTGCCGCGGCGATCGCTCATGGCGGAGACGCGGTACTCGCCGTGCTCCTGCTGCGTCGCCTCGATCTCTTGCTTCAGCGCGGTGGTGAGCCGTCGTTGCAAGTTCGAACCGATACTCGTTTCCTGTGCCGGTTTGGCGGCGGACCGCTTCGAAACCGCCGCCTGGTCGGCAGTGCCCCTGAAATAGAGATGAAAATCGCTGAGGAGCTCGCGTTTGCGCGTCAGCGGGAGGATGAAATGACCGGGGTGCTTGCGCAGTTTAACCGGCGCGCGCGTGAAGTCGTGTTCCGCTTTGAACCCGATGCGCGAAAAGAAGCGCGTGGCGCCGGGGTTGATCGGCTTCGTGATCAGATAGCCCACCGTCTGCTGCAGCGCGAGGAGGACCAGCTTCTGGCCCAACCGTCGATTGCGCAGTGACGGGAGTGTCTCGATGGCCCGGAGCACATAGACCGGGTTGCCGTCCTTCGCCGTGCCCTCGTCCCATTCGTCCACATGGACCCACAGGCACACCCGCTTCTTTCTCTTGACCCCGACGATGATGATCGGGCGTGGGAACTTTCGGAGCCATGTCTGAAATGTGCGCTTGTAATCGACGATCCCGAGCCCGCGAAAATAATCGAACCCATGGAATCGAAGATCGAGCACCTCGCTCGGTTTCTCGAGCTTGTAGAAAACGATCTCTTCATGAGTCACCAGTTTCTTCAATCTTCATCGCCTCGACCAGTTGCGCACCCTCCTGAACCGCACACCGTTCGCATCGTCCATCGTCCATCGTCCATCGTCGAGCGTGGCCCAGAGCGCATTCGTTGCTACCGTCTCTTGCGTCAATAGAGGCTCAAATAGGTATTGGAGCATGATCGCTACCAAACGAACAAGCCAGTGGTACAACTCCACGACATCATCGATACACGGCATAGGAGCGCTACGGCCCACACCCTCTCAGCATGCCCCTCCCATGCGTCGAGGCGGGCACGGTTGACGAGATACCTCAGCGATGTCCAACATCCATGATTATGTTAGGCGGGATAGACGAGAAAGATGCAGCAGTTGTTCCGTTGGAGCATGTTCAGTTTCGTCGTGGAAATACCGGCCTTCTCGAGCAGTATCGGCAACCATTCGTCCGGCGCCTGCTTGCGCCTCCCGAGGAGCACGAGGCTGATCTGTGCATAGCGCACCTTCTTCCCGCCGACCTTGATCCGTTCTACGGCGAAGTTGCGATAGGTCTGATGGATCACGCAACAGGTGGTCACCGCGCCCGGCTTGACCGTGTTGTTGTAATATTCCGCAACATTGTAATGCTGTTGCGAGAGCTCGCCGATCCGGCGTGCATATTCCTTCAACGCGCGTTCGTACGGACAGACCGTGGTCACGATACAGTTCCTCGTGGGCGTGATCACCGTTTCGAACGCAGAAAGGATCGACTGCTGGTTGCGCAGCGCCTCGAGAAAATCGTCCCATGTATCGTACTCCTCCTCCGGCATACTCTTGGCCAGCGACGACGCCAGCGAGATGAGATAGTTGCTCATCCCGGCCTCGCCCTGCTTGTCGGCGATATCCTCCAAAAAGAGGAACGCGGCGACATCGACGAACGGATTCGACGGCTGAAGTTTGTTCCTATCAACTCCCATTAGTCATCCACCCCTTCACGTAATCGAACACCTTTCATTAATACAGCATACACACATGCATAATTGCGCAGTAGGCTGCGCACATACTCGGGATCGATCCCGATCTTGCGCAGCGCGTCCACAGCGATCTTCGTCTCGCCCTCGAACCCACGATCGGCAAGTTGCAGACACTCCAGCGGTTGGCCGGCGATGGTGATGTTCTTCGCCACCTCCTCGCGGAACTTCTGGTGGATCACGCAGAAATTGCAGACCGCCGTGTCCCGCACCGTGTCGTTGTACTCGTTGGCCACATCCTTGTCCGCCGAGGGCATCTCGCCGATGCTGTCCATGATGCGGT
>CAZSUE010000565.1:0-3263 GCA_964609045.1 uncultured archaeon
GTCCGTGTCGGAAAACAGTGTGCGGCCCTCCGCCTCGAACTTCACATTAAGCCGTCGGAGGATCTCGCGCGCACGCTTCTCGCGATGGTCGCGGATCATTGCGAGCTTACCGTTGAGCGCGCGGTCGGTATGGTCGAACCCGTACCCGAGAAAATCGAGCGAGATCCCTTTCCCGCTGGTGATACGTTCGTGGGTGAAGGTGACATTGAGCTCCACGCCGGTGATATACCTAATCCCGTACTGCGCCGCGAGCTCCAATGCACGGGTTTGGCAATCGATAGAGTCGTGGTCGGTGGTGGACATGAACTCGATGGATCGTCGGTCGGCCTCGGCAAAGACCTTCTCGATGCTCAGATTGCCGTCGGAACAACTACTGGTATGAATATGCAGATCGATCATCACGCATGCGTCCTCCACCGGATCCGGATATGGGTACGGAGGTGGGGGAAAGGCCGCGCTAGAGCATTAATCTTTTGCAGCGGCGCCCTCCTCGTCACTGTCGTCGTCGAAAAGGTCGCGCACCAGCGCGCAGAACGCGGGATGATATGTCGGCGCGGGGACGGCCCCCTCTTTGAAGCGCTCTTGAAAGACGGCGGCGAGTGAGCGGTAGTACCACGCCTGCTGGCTCTTCCCGCGCTTGAAGCGCTCCCAGACCGCCGCACCGAGGGAGGCGCGGTCTGCGACGATGGTGCGGAGGTTATGGAGTTTGTCGGCGAGCGAGACGGTGAGCACCTCAGCTGGCGCAGATCTGAGATGGGAAATGGTATGGCGCTTCCGTTCCTCCCACGGCGCCGCTTTGTCCGGTTCGGAGCAGCCGATCACGATCGCCGTCACGCGCGCGCCGCAGAGCGCCTCAAGCTCGTCGGCGGTGCTCGCGGTATCCTCGAGCACATCGTGGAGGAGCGCGGCGGCGATCAGTTCCTCGTCGTAGCCCGCGCGTGCCACAGTCATGGCCACGCTGTATGGGTGCACGATGTACGGTATCGTGGACGCTTTCCGATCTTGACCCTTATGCGCGGCGGTCGCGTAGGTGACGGCACGCTCGACGAGCGGGAGCTGGGTGAGACGTTCGGGGTTCGTCGCCATCGCCAGCGTCATTGCGCATGCGCTATATGTATATGGTGCCCTGCGGCGGCTCAGCTCAGAAAAGGTGGGTGGGCAGATCGCTCCTCGCACCCAATGTGGGTCAGACCTTCACTGCGCTCTCGCGCCGTTGTCTTAGTTCTCATCGAACTCGAACTCGAACGCGTCATCGTCGAACACGATCTCCTCATCGCCAATATCGAGCGCCTCATCTTCCTCCAATGATGCGGGCGCTTCTTCGATCTCGGCACTTGTATCGTCGGAGCGGGCATCTTCCGCTTCATGCGCTTCATCCGCGCCCATCATGTCCAGCTCTTCGGCCTCTTCGAGATCCTCCATTTCCTCGGGCGCCAATATCTCCTCCTCGAGCGAAGGCAGCAGCTCAGGCTCAGGCTCAGTAGCAGGTCCAGTTTCTGGTTCTAATTCTGGTTCTGGCTCTTCAGCGACTGCGAGGTCCTCGTCGTCGAACCCGAGCGCAGGTTCCGTATCGCGTGGGTGCTGCGCCGGGGCCGGCTCTTCCTCCTCGCGCTTGCGCATGTAGACGATGAGGAGCACGATGACGAGCACCACGATGATGATGATCCAGATGAACCGCTCCGCACTGGAGAACCGTTCTTCCACAGGCTCCTCCTCGGCCCAGCGCTGCTTGTCGCCCGGGTACGCGTCCTTCGTCAGATCGGAGGTGGAATCGGAGGCATCCTTCCCCTCGTTCCAGCTGTCCGGGTACCCGTCGCCGTCAACGTCGAGCGAGGCTGCAGCGTCGAGCGGGAACGCGTCCAGTTCGTTGGGTACGCCGTCGCCGTCGATGTCCGGGTCCAGTGCGTCGGGTACGCCGTCGCCGTCCAGATCAGTTGGTGCGGAGAGCGCATTGGTCGGGTCGGTCCCGATCCGATCCTCGATGGTATCGTTCCAGCCGTCGTTGTCATCGTCATCGTCAGCATTATCGCCGACACCGTCACCATCGGTGTCTCGCCACTCGCTCGCATCGAGCGGGAACGCGTCCAGATGGTTCGGGTAGCCGTCACCGTCGATGTCCGGGTCCAACGCGTCCGGGACGCCGTCGCCGTCCGTATCCAACGGGTGATCGGTGGCGTCCAGTGGGTCGGTATTGAGTGCAAGCTCGATAGTATCGTTCCAGCCGTCGCCGTCTGTGTCGGTATCTGCGTTGTCGCCAATACCGTCATCGTCGATATCGGCCCATTCGCTCGCATCGAGCGGGAACGCGTCCAGTTCGTTGGGTACGCCGTCACCGTCGATGTCCGGGTCCAACGCGTCCGGGACGCCGTCGCCATCCATATCGCCTTCAATAATGATCGTGAGGTTCGACATTGCGGTCGCGCTCCCGTCGTTTACCACAACCTCCGCGAAATAGGTGCCCGGGATCGTCGGCGTGCCGTGGAGAAGACCATTTTCATCCAGCATGAGCCATGATGCGTTCGTTGCAGCCAACGACCATTTGAGAGTTTCACCGCGATCGGGGTCGACGGCGGTGAGCACCGTATGGTAGGGGTTCTGTGTCAGACCCTGCGGAAGAGAAGTCGTCGTGATCTGTGGCGGGTCGTTCACATCGAGGACGGTGATCGTGAACGCGATCGTGTCGCTGGCGCCTTCACCGTCGGTTACGGTGACCTCGACGCGGTGCGTGCCCACATCCGCGTTCGACGGCGTGCCGGAGAGTTCGCCCGTGGTCGTGTTCAAGGTGAGCCATGCTGCGGTAGAGCTTGCGAGCGACCAATCGAGCATGTCGCCCTCATCGAGATCGGTGGCGGTGAACACATACGAGTACGGTTGGTCTTGGGTGGCGGTGGCGTTCTCGTTTTGCGGCGCCGCGCTCGAGATCTGCGGCGGGTCGTTCACATCGAGGACCGTGATCGTGAAGTTCAAACTATCGGCCGCGCCTCCGTCATCGGTCACGCTCACATTGACCCAGAAGCTGCCGACGGCCTCATCCGTTGGGATGCCGGAAAGGACGCCGGTGGTCGCGTTCAGTTCCAACCACTCCGCGTTTGTATCGATCGACCATGTCAATGGAGTCGCGCCCGGGTCGGTATCGATCGCTTCGAGAGAGGCAAAATAATACTGATCCTGGTACACCCCGGCCGGCGGTTGCAAAGTCGTGATCTGCGGCGGGTCGTTCACATCGAGGACGGTGATCGTGAACGCGATCGTGTCGCTGGCGC
>CAZSUE010000565.1:3363-3907 GCA_964609045.1 uncultured archaeon
TGGTCGTGTTCAAGGTGAGCCATGCTGCGGTAGAGCTTGCGAGCGACCAATCGAGTATGTCGCCCTCATCGAGATCGGTGGCGGTGAACACATACGAGTACGGTTGGTCCTGGATCGCGGTGGCATTCTCGTTTTGTGGCGCCGTGCTCGTGATCTGCGGCGGGTCGTTCGTGTTCTGTACGGTGATGGTATAGTTCAAGTGGTCCATGGCGCCGTGCTCATCGGTCACGGTCACATTGACCCAGAAGGTGCCCACATCACCCGCCAGCGGTACGCCCGAAAGGATGCCGGTGGTCGCGTTCATGATCAACCAATCTGCGTTCGTGGTGAGGGACCAAGTGAGGGTGGTCATGGTCGGGTCCGGGTCCACCGCGCCGAAGTCGACCAGATAATACGCATCCTGTGCAACCAGGGTTTTCGGTGTGGTGGTGATGATGGGCGGGTCGTTCACGTCCATAACGGTAATCTGGAATGCCAGCGTATCGTTTGCGCCCGTTGCGTCAGTGGCGGTGATGTGGACCCAGTGCGTGCCAACATCCGCGTT
>CAZSUE010000566.1:0-2892 GCA_964609045.1 uncultured archaeon
GAGTTGCTGGCAGACGATAGCGAGATCGATACCGTGATCGGGAGCGTATTTGGCTTCCGCTTCATCCCTATCGTAGGTATCGAGAATGAGTGCGCTGCGAAACGCCGCTGCAGTCGCGACACGGCGTACGGTATACCGCTGGCCATCCAGTGCATGGGCGAGGAGATAGGGGAGATATCCGTCGGCCGCGGCGAGGAGGACCACGATGGGGCGTGGCGGACAGCGCGCAAGAAGCGCGGAGGAGAGGCTACTCAGCCAGTCGAGCCCCTCATTCGATCGCTCCTCCGGTACATCCGGTGTCATCGTTTGTCTCCGGTTTCTTTTTGACTGATCAGACCGATGGCTTGATAGCTCGGTTCATTTCATCCCTCGATGGGCGAGGCGATGTCTGGCTGGGGAGTGATAGATATCTGCAATAGCACTTTCAATATTGCGGTGAGGATGAGGGTGGAGGGACAGCGGGGGAACATGAAAGGAACACGGATGGCAACTGGGGATGGTCCGTCCATAGGTGCGGGCGCTCGATGGGGGTAGTGATAGGGTGGCGGTCCAACTCCCAACCCCCGTTGAACCCTCGGTGGCCACCTCGCTATGTCGCGTCCTCGAGCCACTTGCGCAGCACCGCCCAGCCCCCGTCCTTCACCATGGCGGGGTCGGAATAGAGGCAATGGTACGCCTCTTGGAGCATCACCAACCGTTTCTCATCGTGCGGTATCGACGCGAAGAACGCGGCCATGTCGTCCCGATCAAATAGCGCATCGCGTTCACCGAAAATGATCAGCACCGGCACCGTGATCGCTGGTGCGCTGCGATAGGCGCGTTTGATCCAGCGGTTCGCTTCCACCAGATAGCGCGGGGTGACCTCGTTCAACCGATACGGATCGGTCTCATCGTAGCGTTTCCGCAGCGGGTTGGCCATGGTCGCCGCCTCGCGCCGCTCCACATCGATGACAGGTCGTCCCGGCGCGAGGAGATAGGCGAGGAGCAGCAACGGAAGGAGGAGCGTATCCGTCGCTGAGAGGTGGTTGTGTCGATAGAGCGCCGGGCCCATGAGGACGAGCCCGTCGACCGCGCTCTCCACGCGCCCGCCGTACATCGCCGTATAGTTCGTGCAGAGACAGCCGCCAAGACTATTACCCATGAGGAACAACGGCGACCCCGCGTATATTTTCCGGACCCAAATGATGAACTCGCGTAGTTGGTCGACAAGTTCTCGGAACGAGACGATATCGCCCTTCTCACCGTCCGATCGTCCGTGGTGCTTCAGGTCGGGCGCGATGACCGTGCTGCCGGATTCGACGAGCTGGTCGGCGACCTGCACATAGAGCTCGCCATGCGCCGCCATACCGTGTACACCGACGAGGACCCGCTCCGGCATGTTGTCAGCGGTCGTACGCGCCTCATGTGCGGGCCAGGTGCGATAAAAGAGCTGATCGCCGGTGGCGCATGTGAACCGATCGCAGTGGACCGTAGTGGCCACTGGATGTACGCGCAGCTCGTCGAGGTAGCGGTTATACCGATGCGGATCATCCTGAGGCGCAACATCGCCCTCATCATGGTCGGCCATAGTTCACCACCGAGTTCGTATCCGTTTGGAGCAGCAGCGTTATTGGCGGTCCTGAACAGGATCGCTGGAGCGTCCGAACACTCGTTACTTCCCCTTCGGCTCCTCGTGCATCTTATGGAAGAACATCAGCTTCGGCGCCCACATATGCTTGACCGGGTCCACATTGACATGGATGACGCTACAGCCGCCCTTTTTGAGGCAGCGCTCGATCGTTGGTGCCAGCTTGCGCGGGTCGGACACACGCTCGCCGTTGGCGCCCATGCTTTTTGCCACCTTATCGAACCGAATCTCGCAAAGGTCGGTGTTGATCGTCTCCTCCGGCCCCAACGATTTCTTGAATATCGTCTTCATCGGCTTGAGCGCGAACTGCTGCCCCATCTTCACCATCCCCCACTGCTGGTCGCAGAGCACAAGGTAGATCACATTCAAGCCGTTGCGCACCGCCGTCTCGATCTCTTGCACATGGAACCCCATCGCACCGTCGCCGATGATCGCATAGACCCACTTCTCCGGTCGCGCCACCGCCGCGCCCAGTGCCTGGCCCACACCCGATCCGAGCATCCCGAACTTATGCGACGCCATTTGGGTATTGGGCACGCGCACCTCGTGATAGAATTGGCCCCAGACTTGGGTATTGCCGCCGTCGAGGATCACGATGGCGTCGTCGGGAAAGACCGTCCGGCAGACCGTGGCGACATGTGCGGGGTTCATGGGCGTTTCGAGGTCCTCGAGCTTCTTATCGAGCTTCGCACGCGCTTTCTCCTTCTTCTGCCGATATTTCCCCACCTTCTTCTTGCGCGCGTCGGTAGCGATAGCGCCCTTTTGCCGTTTGAGTTGCGCGATCAATGCGCTGAGGAACGATTTGACATCGGCGAGGACGGCGAGCGTGGTTGGCTTGTTCCGACCGAGGAACGCGTCGTCGATGTCGACCTGGATCATATGCTGCTTCTGCGGTCGCGCCCAGTACGGCGCCTTGCCCCAGAAATCGGTCTCGCCCAGCCGCGACGCGAGCACGAGCACGCAATCCGCCGCATTCCTCAGCGCCTGGTTCTCGTCCACATAGATCATCGGGAACGAGAGCGGGTGCGAATCCGGCAGCGCGCCGCGCGCGCTCCAGCTCGTGGTCACCGGGGCATGGATGAGCTCGGCCAGCGCCTGCAGCTCGCGATAGGCGCTGGTATGGATGATGCCGGTTCCAGCGTGGATGAGCGGGAACGCGGCCCTCATGAGAATATTGACGGCGTGCGCCACCTGCTGCGGCGACGGCGCCACCGGCTCAATACGACGATACTGGTACGGCTTAAGGAACGCGGGCGGCTTGCCCT
>CAZSUE010000566.1:2902-3891 GCA_964609045.1 uncultured archaeon
AGGTGCACCACGCCGGGCCTGCCGCGATACGAGAGCCTGAACGCGTGCCGTAAAAGCTCGCCGATACGCGCGAACTGTTGCGCTGAGGCGCTCCATTTCGCCATGTTCCCGATCACACCGACCTGGTCGAAATACTGGAAGGTCCCACCGCGGTCCGGGTAGGAAATCTGCGGTCGGCGCGAGGAGGTGATGAGGAGCACGCGGTTCCCTTCGCCGTTCTCCACCGCGACCCCGGGGAGGATATTGGCGACGCCCGGACCGTTGCTGGCGATACATACCCCGAGCTTGCCGGTGAGCCGGGCATAGGTCCCCGCCATGTGTGCGGCGGTGGTCTCGTGGCGCGGGGTGACCAGCTCGATGCCGTATTGTTCGAAATTTGAGATCAGCCCGAAATAGGTACCGTCGATAATACCGAACACCGTTTCGACGCCCTCGAGCGCTAACATCTTCGCGATCACTTCGCCGCCAGTCATATCTGCCATCTACTATCCTCCGGGGTACGGTCGGCTTCTAAGATAGAGGTCCGGCTAATAAAATGCTTTGACCCCCCATGCGATGTGTCACCCTATCGGCGTGGTGCACTCCAGCATAAGCGTTATGTAGCACGCTGATAACAGGGAGAGACCAAGGTATCCGGCAGTTACATAATGCTTATGCAACAGCCCGATACCGCCGGAAGCACGCTTGGGAGCGCTTCTGAGCGCGGTATCTCTCGATCGGGCGGCTAGATAGTAACTGAAGCGGCCCAAGCGGAAGAAGCCGCACGAGGCTGCGAAGAAGAAAAAAGTGCGAAAATCGCCCGAAAGCGCCGCATGCCGGCGCGCAAAATCGCGCTCGAAGCCGATCTCGACCGCGCTCACGCTCGGAGCTGAAAGAAAAAATGCGAATGACCGAAGGTGCTGGCACCGATTGCAGCGCCCATCAAAGGGCGGCTGCGAGCCGTGCACGCCGCCGCGCGAGGGGCGACTTCTCGCCATGCACCAGCTCGT
>CAZSUE010000567.1:0-3889 GCA_964609045.1 uncultured archaeon
ATCTCCATCTCGATAAGGCGCTGATCAGCGAGGTGGTGCGCGAGAACTGTAGCGGCACCCTCGACGAGGCCATCGAGATCATATGGGAGAAGAAACGGCGCTATACATTGGACGATATCGCGGCGCGGACCACGCGGGTGATCGAATGGGCGGTGCAGAACGGGACCACGAAGCTGCGCAGCCATGCCGATGTCGATACCATCGGCGGGTTGAAACCGCTCGAAGGGGTGGTGCGCGCTCGCGAGCGCTGTGCGGATATCGCCGATGTCCAGATCGTGGCGTTCCCGCAGGAAGGGATCATCCAGGACGAAGGAGCCAAGGAGCTGATGTATCAGGCCATGGAGAACGGCGCCGATGTCGTCGGCGGCATGCCGTATAACGAGATGCTGCCGGAGGACTCACATGCGCACATCGATTTCGCGTTCGATCTCGCCAAGAGGTTCGACGCCGATATCGATATGCATGTCGACGAGACCGACGATCCCTCCGCGCGGACGCTCCAGTATCTCGCCGCCAAGACCCTTCGGGAGGGGTATCCGGGGCGTGTGACCGCCGGCCATACCTGCGCGCTGGCCGCGTATAACGATTATTACGCGCAAAAGGTGATCGGCATGGTCAAACGTGCCGAGGTCCATATGATCACCAACCCCGCCACCAATCTCATGCTGGAGGGGCGGCGCGATCACCAACCGATCCGGCGCGGGATCACACGGGTCAAGGAGCTGCTCGCTGCCGGGGTCAACCTCTCCTATGGCCAGGACTGTCTCAAAGATACCTTTTACCCCACATGGGGCCGCGCCGACCCGCTCGAAGTTGGCATGATCCTCGCGCACGCCGCGCAGTTCACCACGCCCTCCCAGATCGAGACACTCTTCGATCTCCCCACCGTGAACGCGTCCAAGATCCTCGGGCTGGAGCGCTATGGCATCGCGGTGGGCAACCCCGCCGATCTCACTATCCTCGACGCAACCACGGTGCAGGAGGCGTTCCGCACCCTCGCCGATCGGCGCTGGGTGATCCGCAAGGGGCGAATCGTGGCGACGACGCGGACGGAGCGCTGGCTCACGGATCACTGATGGTTCTGAGAACCAGAAATGCAAAGGGACCACGATGCCGCAACTGGTAGAAGGGCGGAAAACACACCGATGGCTGGACGGGATCTGAGCAATCGGCTCACACCTCGTTGTGCCGCCCGCAACGGCGTGGAGCTTCGGACATCGAACCCAATATGTCCGAGAGTGGTGTCGATTAAGGGGACGATCGCTCGAGTGGATTTGGTGTGAATAGACGAGGCGGCGGGCGGGTGCTCGTCATCCCTGGCACCTCTCTCGCCATCGCGGTCGCGCTTTCTGCTCTGATCGTCGAGCATCTATGGGTGCATGCTGAGCTCGGCCCGCTCGAGCTCAAGCTCAAGTTCGAGTTCGAGCCGGATCGTGCATCGAAGGAGCTGAGCTTCGGCGCAGACGGTCGTGTTCGTATCCCACCCAAGAACCAGTCCGACCCACCAGTGGCGCAGACCGGTCGTTGGGTATCACGCCTGGCCAGCGTCGCGATCGTTGCGCTCATACTCGTCTTGATCGGACATTTCCTCCTCGCACCGCAGTTTTTTGCAGAGCTGCCGAGCCATTTCGACCTCGTCAAATGTCCGCGCTGTCAGATTCGAGGGTGGTTCACAAGAGAAGGTATGCTGCGAGAGTAGGGGGGTGGACGAGATCGTGCGCAGAAGGGCGCGTTGATGAATTTTGCACGCCTCCGAGAGGATAAGGCTTTAATATTGCCTAACCGATTCACCGCTCGAAGCGTTGAAGGCAAGATATCTTGCGACGAGTAGATGCCGCGTGCAGGATAAGTACTCGAAACATGACGACGACGCCGGTCTTATTTACCATAGACAAGAGGGATTGATCATGGCTGAATTTGAAGATGCAAACCTGGACATTGATGAGGGCAAGATCCAGTTTGAAGACGGATGGCACTCGGTGGAGGATCTGAAGGCGAAGATCAAAGAGAGTATCGACAGCGGCAATTACGACGTCGCCGAGATCGCAACGGCGTTGAAGAGTCTCGAGAGTGTCGTGGAACAGACGCAAGAGGTCCAATTCAAGCTCCTCGAAGATACGGCGGAGAAGCTGCAGAAGGTCGCCGAGAAACGGTCGGTCAGTATCGGCGCGGTCATCCGCGACGCGTTGGCGTCCTATCTCGGTGGCGAAACGACTCCACCGCAACCGCTGGAGGAAGAACCGCCGAAGCCGCCGGAATCCGAACCCGAACCTGAACCCGAACATGAAGCCGGAGTTGGGTCCGAAGCCGAGTCGGAGACCGAGCCCGAGGCGGGACCGGGAGAAGAGCCGCCCAAGCCCGCTGAAGAGCCCAAACCGAAACCAGTGGTCAAACCGACCCGTGTCCAGTGCCATCGCTGTAAGGCCCAGATCACCATTACCACCCCCGAACGACCCATCACCATCACCTGTCCGCAATGCGGTGAGCGCGGAAGACTGACCTGATCCAGACCGGCATCGACACGCGCCAATTGATCCCCGACTCACCCTGACTTACCCTGACTCACCCTGACTTACCCTGACTCACCCTGACTTACCCTGACTTATCCCGGCTTATCTCAGCTTATCCCGTCTAGCACCGCTCCCATTCCCGCTCCTCGCGTCGTCGCGCTCGCCGATCACCATAGAATACAACCCTGCAAGTTTTATAAGGCGGTCGCGCCATTCACCCTCAGCTATGGATATCGTAACCATTCTTTTCACGCTCGGACTTTTCGTACTCGGGCTCTATCTCCTCATCAAGGGGAGCGACATCTTCGTCGACGGTGCGGCCGGTATCGCACTGAAACTCGGTGCATCAGAGCACCTCATCGGGATCACACTCGTCGCGCTCGCAACATCGCTCCCCGAACTGGCCGCATCGTCCACCGCGGCGCTCCAAAATGTCGCCGACCTCGCGCTCGGCAATGTCGTCGGGTCGAATATCGCGAACATCTGTCTCGTACTCGGGACCGCGGCGATGTTGATGCGGCTCGAGCCCACCGACGAATCCGCGCGCGATGCGAAGTTCATGAACTATGTTGCATTGATACTCGCCGTGGCGGTGTTCATCAATTTCGATACGAATGCTCTTCCGGCGGTCTCACGATGGGAGGGCGCTGCGTTCCTCGTCATCTATGCAACCTACATCATCTATATCTCGCGCCGGCTCAAGTTCGGCGTGGCGGATGAATCCGGTACCGACTATTGGAAGCATATCGTCTATGTCATCATCGGGTTCGTCGCCATTACCGGCGGCGCCTATATGCTCGTCCATTCTGCCAAACAGATCGCGCTCTGGTTCTCGGTCTCCACCGTCATCATTGGCCTCACCATCGTCGCGTTCGGGACTTCGATCCCCGAGCTGGCCACATCCGTCGCGGCGGCGGTCAAGAATAAGAGCGATATCAGTATCGGCAATGTGCTCGGGTCGAACATCATCAATGTGCTCCTCGTCCTCGGGGTGGCGTCGGTCATCGCACCGGACCCCATCGGCGTGACGAAGAATGTCATGTACACCACCATACCCCTCCTCCTCTTCGTCTCGTTCCTCGCCTATATGTTCACCCGCCGCAGGATCGGTAAGGTCCAGGGGATATTTCTCCTGACGATGTATGCACTGTTCATCTATGGCTTGAACGTCATCGTTTTCTGAACATTGTACGCTCGACACTCCCGACCTGGCTCAGCAGATTCGTGTGCGCTGACGCAGCTATAGAAGCGCTGGCCAAACCTCGCGCGCCGTTCCCGACTTGGCTCAGCAAACCATCGTGCGCGCTGACGCAAGTCTAGAGGAGCTGGCTTGGCCTGCGCGTCGTTCCCGGCATGGCTCAGCAGATCGCGCGCGCTGA
>CAZSUE010000568.1:0-3862 GCA_964609045.1 uncultured archaeon
GCCGTTCGACGGTGGGTCGGGCAACTTCAGTATCGCTGCCGGTATGTCGTTCAATATCAGCGTCCGAGCGGTTGCAGAGATGGACATCGACACCGTGAGGCTGATGTATCGGTTCGCCGGGGAGTGGAAGAGCGCGAGGATGAGCGCGGTGGGCGGTTATGGCGGCGAACGCAATCTCTATCGCCACCCCTCGCCCGACCTCGATCTCGAAACCACCTCCGGGCTCGATATCGAGTATTATATCATCGTAACCGAAGCGCACGGCAATGAGTACAATTATTCCGCCGTACCCGGCGCGGTCCCCTACCGCATCGAAGTGGACCCGAACCCGCCCCCCGTCGCGGTGGCAAACGCGGCCCGAACCGTGGCGGTTGGTGCGGGGGTGCGGTTCGACGCGTCGCGCTCATACGACCCGAACGGTGAGGCGCTGGTGCGCTACGAATGGCATATCTATTCCGTCCGCAACGAAAGCACGCAGCAGGGGCCGGTCGCCATGATCGACGGCATCGAGACAATCTATACCTTTGGGACGGCGGGCGAGTATCGCGTTCAGCTCCTCGTCGAGGACGCGTTCGGGCATCACGGGGCCGACTGGGTGAGTGTGAGCGTGACCGAATCGAAACCGCTCTACCTCGATATCGTCGAACTCAGCTTCTTCCCCGCCGCGCCCATCGCAAACGAGACGGTGACCATATCGTTCACCGTGGAGAACTACGGCAAGACGGATGTGACCGCCCCGATATTCCTCTATTACGAATCATGCCACGATAACAGCACCGAGAACGGAGCGGATGACCGCAACCAACGCAGGCTCATCGAGCGTGTGGTTTTCACCGTCCCCGGCGGCTACTCGCGCTCGGACGCGGTCGAGTACCAATTCCCGAGCGGGAAATATCAGATCGTCGCGATCATGAACGGCTCGCTCACCGAGGTCTATCCGCTTAAGGTCGAGACCCTGGACCCGCTGGAACCGCCCACCCCCAATTTCATCGAACGCTCATGGCCCTCTATCGCATTGGCGCTGCTGGCAGGCACGCTCATAAGCATCAGGCTCGCATTTTGGCGGCGTGAACGCGCTGACGCAAAAACCACTGCCGAGGTGTCGGAGGAGACGACAGCGCACGACGCACAACACGGATCCTCCACCGCGAGAGGGTCAGGGTCGATCGCCGAGGCGACGGACGCTCGGCGTGGTGCAATAACCAACACCACACCGGGGAAAGAGTCGGTCCATCGCTTCATCCGGACCAAAGTGAAGCTGACGCGAAGCGGTGGGAACCGAGACAGGCGACGCGGAGATGCACAGACCCACGCCCACGCATACGCCCACGCCCAGGCACGGAGCCATGGTGGTGACGACGAGCATCAACCACACACGGACTGAGCCGCAACGCAACCCGGGGTCTGCGATGGGCAAACCCAGCCAACAAATACCATGCAGCAGGATCGGGCGGTTTGGGTCTGCCACAGTGTAACGCTAGACGCTCGAGATCAAAGTGTGACAACCGCCGAGGCTCTCCCTTGTGACAATATGAAATCAAACCCCGTCGATGAGGTGTGTGAAGGGCTATTTGTTTCAGATAGAGGCTGACCAACAACCCATGCCGAATCGGATGCCCGAAGTTCTAGTGCTTGGATATTTCGGATTCAGCAGAAATGGTCCCTGCGGGCTGCATTTCTGCGAACACCGCGAAAATGAGTACATTTTCCCGGAATTCAGCAGAAATGGTCCCTGCGGGTCTGCCACGTTTCGCGGTGCGAAACGGCGAGCCACGGAAACACCTGCGGTGATTTCCGCGCTGCGGTTTTCTGCGAACAGTGCAAAATTTCGACCCCCTTCGGAAAGTATGACAAAATGTCGGGGTTCGAAATTGTTACACTATAAAACATAAATAGAGGCTTCGCCGCGCCCGCGTTATCGGTAAACCACACGATTCTATACGATACCACACCACACCACACACGATACGATACGATACGATATGATACGGCACGATGGATCGCGCTCAATAATCGATGATCGGCGCCTTCATGATCTCGCGAAAGAGGCAGGTGGCGTAATTCCCTTTATTCAGCCCGAACTCGAGCGTGAGCGTATCGTCCTCGAGCCACCAGTTCAGCCCGCGCATCGGCCCGTGGATCTCACGCCTAATACCGGTGGACGAGAGATGCCGCATCCGCTGGAGATTGAAATCATCACGCTCCAGCCCTTCTTTTGCGATCACGCGCCGCTCGATCTCGCCATGCTCACCCTTCGCATAATCCACCGTCGAACCGAACACGATGGCCGAGATATACGCCTTCCCCTCCCCGATCATCGTCCCGATCTTCGATTGGTTCCATTTCGTCACTTCGAACCAACGCTTATGCTTCGGCACGCCGTACCGATTGATCGGCACGACGAGATCGCCCAGCCGCGGTTCGGCCAGCGGCAATCCCGCCTTCAGCCGCCCGCTGACGATGCGGTTGAAAAGATAGGACTGGTACGCGTGGATGAACATGAGGAGGAGGTTGTGCGGCAAGCGCGCGAACGCGCCCACATAATCGCCGGGATGCTTGCGCAGATGGTGCAACATCGACCGCTCGAAATTGAGCTTGCCCGGATAGAGCTGGAGGATCTCCTCGGGGTCCTCCCGCCGCTCGAACATCCGGCGCGCCTCCTGCGTCCCCTCGTCCTCGATCGGCATCGGTGTGCCGATATAGTAATCCGCCGCTTTCGAAAAATCGTTATCGATAAAACACTTCCCCACCAGATGGGTGATCGGGCGGATGATCCCGAACCGCTGGACACCGAAATAATTGATGAAACCGCCCGCATCGCGGAGCTGACCGACGATCCCGCCGACACGATGCGCAACCTCGCTCAGCGGGCAATCGAACTCGCGAAGGTTGATCCGAAAATGGTTCCCGATCAGATCGCCGATCCGAAGCTTATGCTGCACCGTATAGAGCGGTGAGACCCAGACATCCTTGACGGCGAGCTGATCGAGCTTTTCGGGCGCCGCACCGAAGCTCATCAGCTGCGTCGACACCGCGCGTTTGTCTTTCGTCCCCGCAAACCCGATCAAACGCCGGCTGATGTGCAGCTCCTTCGAGAAGCGCCGGATGAGCCGGTTCGATTCCCAGTTCCTCGCCGTGACCACCGCCAGCGTATTTTTCCCCAGCGGATCGGCGAGCGGAAGCGCGGTCACCTCGTTGACGATAAAATCCTCCGGCTGGTGCCGTAACTTTCCGCCCACACCGGGATGATCCGATAAGAACAGCTCGAGTCCGATCTCACTTTCTTCCGGTTTCGTTCCTAACATAACGACACGACAACAAACCCGGCCGCTTCGTCCCTAACGGTACCGGCGGTGTGAAGCCCGTAGCACCACCGGCCGACAGCTCAGCAACCAAAAAAGATACCAGAACACAGTGCAAATGATCGCAACAGCAATAGCAATAGCAATAGCAATAATAATAGCAATAGCGATCGAAATACGCATCGCGATGGCAGCCGCTCCAACCCGCAGGCTAGAGCACTTGCTGCTGTTCGCGCTCGAAGAGGGTCGCAAATTCGCGATAATCGTTCGCAAGCGCTTTCGCAGCGCGTTTCAGCGCGGTCTGCGGCTTCCCCTCGTTCACCTTCACGATCACCTTCGGGTGCTCGAGCAACGGATGTCCGAGGACATAGGTGGCGAAGACGACCTTTTCGTCATGGAGCAGTGTATTGCGCAACCCCGCAAGCAGCGTCTCGTTCTCGTTGATAACCTCTATTTCGATCGATTGCGTATCCTTTGCAATCAGTCGTAAATCCATAAGAATCGCATTGCTATCTTGCACCCGCTAGTTAAAGCTTTCCTATGCCAGCCGATCGGCGACC
>CAZSUE010000569.1:0-3847 GCA_964609045.1 uncultured archaeon
TGGCGCTCGAAGCGTGGATACAACCGGCCGACGACGATGGGGGCGGGTTCGATTATGTCCGTACGATCGATCTCGACCCCGCTACTCCACTCGACGATTATCAAATCTACCTCGAACTGACAACGGAGACATTCAACTACTCGCATACCCAAGCCGACGGCGACGATATCCGGTTCTACGATACAGACGGAAATAAGCTGAGCTATTGGGTGGAACAATGGGATCCCACCGGTGATTCCATCATTTGGGTGCTGGTACCTGATTCGGGTACTTCCGAGGTCCTCTTCTATTACGGCAACGCAACCGTGGGTTCGGAAAGCAACGGAACAGCGACCTTCCCGGCACTTTTTTACGATATGTCATACGACCCCACCGACGACTGGGAATATACCTACCATTATTATGATTCTACACACCGTTACCATTCTCTGGTCAACGATTTCAACGACGGGCTGAATATCAGCAACGGTCGATTCCGGTACAATCACAGACTCAACTGGATCGACTCGAGGAATTGGGCGGGTTGGCATGCATTTGGATTGACCGACGGGGAGGATAGCTCTTCGAGTAGGTATGGGACACTATATAGCGGCAATTACACCCGTTTGCAAGAGCACTGGAACACCGATACGGGTGCCACCGACAGTCAACCTTCGTGCCGGTACACGGTCCGTAATGCGTCCGGCGGCATTAGCAGTACCCGTGAGCGGATTTCCGGGTATAGCGAGGGGAAC
This sequence comes from uncultured archaeon, assembly GCA_964609045.1. GTDB lineage: Archaea > Thermoplasmatota > Penumbrarchaeia > CAZSUE01 > CAZSUE01 > CAZSUE01. The sequence continues at coordinate 735 of CAZSUE010000569.1, forward strand.
GAATATATCAGCGAACAACAGTGGAACGACGACGAATCGAACCTCGTTATTTTGGATTCGTCCTATAATTCCGTCGAGACGATCACGCATACAACCTATATGCCGAATCGCGTCGACAAACAGTTCTTTCAATGGGGAGCTCACTCACTATGCGGAAATGGAAGTGGTTACACCTTCGATTGGGTGGACAGTGACACCCCCTATCTCGATTACAAGGTAACTGGAACGCATTATGATTGTAACGACGAAGGTATCCAGCATTATTTTTATTGGATGTTTGTTGCGACCTATTCCGAAAACGATCCCACAACCTCGTTGGGGAGCGAACGAATAAACGGATCGGATTGGGTGGCCCAGAATTCGACTACTATCGGTAAAGAAGGTTCATATACCCTCGGTGTGAACCTATCGAGATGTATCGCAACGATCAACAATATAACCCTCACAACGAACATCTCAGCGGGTTGGAACCATCTCTATCTAGCCTATGACAAAGAGCGTATCGACCTTTTCGTAAACGGGGAATGCAAAGCGAGCCAAGCGTACAATGAATCGATCCAGACGAATGCCGATCCGTTCCGGATCGGATCGAATTTCTCCGGCGTCATCGACGAGGTACGGGTCTCTTCCGACCTCGCCACCGGCAACTTCAGTACTGCGGTATTGTTGGGCAGGAACCAGTCGAGGAACTGGTCGGCAACCAGCACCGGCTATTCGGTCAATATGACGCTCGTGCCGCCGAACGCCGATGTGAATAATCCCTACCTCATGCTCATGACCCCCAACGACGGCTGGGCGGCGGCCAGTGCGGTGACCGGATCCGACGTCGACATCTCCAATAGCATCTCTACCTATGGTAAGACCGACGGCTATTGCCTCATCGATCTCTCGTCGGTGGTCGGTGATGTTTGGAACTCAGCAGACGAGAGTGTTTTGTTGACTGTCAATCTCTCCTACTATCCGAACGATCTCGCGCTCGATATCGGTGCCGACCAACGCCCTGAGTGGTCCGTAAGTGGAAATTGCAGCGGCAACCACTCGGCGGAGGACGGGTTGGCGGTCGTTCGGGAGCTGAACGAGCTACTGAGCGGGTATTACGGCACAACACCGGTCACCTTTCGAACTTCTCTGGCGAGTGCCGGCAATATCAGTATCGATGTTCGGCTCGATTACGAACTTGCCCCCCTCGTGACGGGAAATACTTTCATCGATTGCGACCTCGCCGTGGAGATGGAACGCTCGACCTATCCCATGATCCTCAATAATTATATCGCCAATTGCTCGGATAGCGGTGTGAAGGTCAGCGATAACGACCCACTTCGCTATTCGGTGGACGAATTCACCAGCGGTTCATCGAACCGTACGATCCTCATGTCCGGTGGTTCGGATACGCAATCGGAATTGATGCTGAGACGCGGAACGGTGGTCACATCGGCCAGTTTGGAACTCGAAGGGTTCGATCGAACGCTCGTCCACGAACGGTTCGGTGCTTCGAGCGGCGAACATCTCGGCGAAGCGCTCGCTCCCGCCGGTGATATCAACGGTGACGGGTACGCCGATCTATTGGTGAGGGGTGTTGAAGACGAGGCGGTCTATCTCTATATGGGGGGTACGATGGGGCTCTCTTCCCAGTACCAATGGTCTGCGGAAGGCGAAGGTGCTTCGGAGGGTTTCGGATCGTCGTTCGGTTCCGCTGGCGATGTGAACAATGACGGGTACGACGATATCGTCGTCGGTGCCGCGGCGAACGATGACGGAGGGACCGACGCCGGGAAGCTCTATCTCTATTACGGCTCGTCCTCTGGCCCCGCGCAAACACCCGATATCACAATAACGGGCGAAGCGTCGGGGATCCGGTTCGGATCGAGCGTTGCGGCGGGCGATGTGGACAATGACGGTTTTTCGGATATCATCGTCGGCGCACCACAATATAGTTCTTTAACCGGGAAGGCGTACCTCTACAAGGGATCGGCTACTGGGCTTTCCACTTCATCTGCGTGGACCTCTGTGGGCGATAATGTCGCAAACGCGCGATTCGGCGAACTGGTCTCGTCGGCAAGCGATGTGAACTGTGACGGGTACGACGATATCGTCATAACCACCAACGATTCGAGTTCCAATTCGAAGATATTCTTATTCAGAGGCGCAGAGGAAGGCTTGGAATCTACCGCCGTTTGGACACATGAGGGAGACATCGTCGACGCTATCGCGACGGCGGGGGATGTCGACGCCGACGGGTACGCCGATATCGTGTTTGGGTCCAACGGGACGGTCTATCTCTTTTGTGGCAACTCAACCGGCATGGAAGCCGGTGCATGGTGGAGCGCGAGGATCGATGCAGAACCTGATGCAATGTTCGGCCACTCGGTCGCCGGTGTCGGTGATATCGACGACGACGGTTACGACGACCTTCTCATCGGCGCACCGTCCTTTGACGGCACATTTTCTGATACAGGCCGAGCCTATCTCTATTTCGGGAGTGGGGACAATGTTTCTTCAGAGCCCTTGACCTTCGACGGGATCGTTGGCGGTGATAAGCTTGGCTACGCTGTTGTAGGTATCGGCGATACCGACGGTGACACATATCCGGAGATCGCCATGGGTGCACCCTATAACGATTCCACTTATTCGAACGCTGGCGCGTTCTTTGCTATTCATCCTTACGGTGATCTTCTGCCTGAAATCGAAGCGCGGGGGACGGTGAGCAACACCTCTCTGTTGGAGCTCAATAGCACTATCGAGGTGGACAATCCCGTCGGTTGGACGGCAGAACGTGCGGAGATTTGGGCGAAGGAACTCGACCGTCCACTCTCCGAAGCGTTGGGTGTCTGGGGTGATACTTCGAATAATCTCATGTACGATCGTTGGAACCGAGTGGATTGGGTCGGCGAGGAGGAGCTGGCAAACGGTCATATCGATTGGGTCGAGATCTGCGAAGGAGGTACGCCGGGCGAGCTTGCGATGGGTGTTGTCGAGAACACCTCGCTTGCAGTCTACTTCTGGAACGATACCGCCGGTGGCTGGGATTATGCCCTTACCCTCACCAGCGCGCTATCGTCCAACGCCACACGGTGTTTCGATCTAACCTACGAACCCATCTCGGGCCGGTTGGT
>CAZSUE010000570.1:0-3843 GCA_964609045.1 uncultured archaeon
GGGAGCGGTGGGCGGTTTGTGGGGTGCGGGGTGCGGCGCCGTTGTGGGTGAGGGTGTGGAGCATGGCGGCGGTTGCGATGGCGAGCGGCGGCATCAGCTCGTAGAAATAGAGCGGCTTGTACATATAATAGAGATAGAGGACGAGGACGGTGGTGATCCAGTAGAAGAGGACGATCCCGGTGACGCGAGATCGCCTGGTCTGGCTACCGTCGCGATGTGTATCAATAGGGTTTTTGCGCGCGGTGAGGCCGCCGCTGATGACGATGACAATGACGATGAGGAGCGCGACGAGCGCATAGAGCTGCAGATAGAGGATGGCGTCGAGGTCGTACCAGAGCGGGGTTGCGACGGTGGCGAGCGCGGTGGCGACGAGCGCGATCAAGAGCGACCAGCCGAGGCGGCGGTACCGCCGGACCGCGGTGGTGTTCGGGTGACGCGCGAGACGCGCCATCAGCAGGGCCAGCGCGGCGACGCCGGCGACGGTGAGCGCGAGCGCGGGCATGATGCGATAGACCACCGGCGGGACGCGCATGAACCGCGCATGCGCCAGCGAGTAGACGAGCACGATGAGCGCGGCGGCGAGGAGGGAAGTGGTAACGATGGTCCCTCGGGACGGGTCGGTTCTCGATGTCGGCGGTTCGCCGCCCGCCACGTGTTGTCCGCGACGATACGCGAAGTCCGCACGAAGTGGGATCGCATGCTTCGGTTGTTCCGTGTGAGTATTGTGTGGCTCTTGAGACGGTTCTCGATGCGGTTTCATCGGCGGCGGTGCGTGTTCGCTGCCGCGTTTTTCGCGCATAGAACCGTACACTACGGCGACGATGAGGAGGATGGCGAACGCGACGAGCGAGAGGAATGTCTCGAGGTAGAGAAGGAGGACCTCGACGACGGCGGTGCCGAGCGCCGTCGGTGGTACGACGAGGGGGAGCACAACCAGTGCGGGGAGCGGTGCGAGCGGCCGAAGGCGGTGTCCCCGCCGCGCCAATAGGGTCTCCAGTACGACGGAGAGGGCCACCGCCGCAGCGAGCGCAAGCCCACGCACGATGTCCAGCGCGCTATGGGTATCGAGGAGCGTTCCGAACGCCAGTGCGGCGATGGGCATAACGATGCAGAACCAGAATGTTGCGCGATCATCGTTCCGTGCGCTATGCCGCAGCGTTCGTACGACGAGGAGAGCGATGGCGCCGATTGCAAGCAGCGCCGCGGCGAGCATTGCGATGGCCGAGAACAGCACGGCGACGCCGCCGTGCACTTTCGCAAAGGAGAGCGCGATGGCGAGCTGCGCGCCGAGGAGCGCCAGTGCGTCGTATACGACCCGCGCAGGCGTTCCATTCGTTCGTTTCGTTCGTTTCGCCTCACGCGCGGCGAGGGCGCGTTCGAAGCGCGTTCGGGAGGCGGCGGCGGCGAGGAGCGCGACGAGCGCCACGATGCCCCACTGGATGAGATACTGCGGTGTCTGGCCGAGGATCGGATACTGCAGCATGACGAGCGCCGCCGCGAACCCGAGCGCGTAAAGCGCGATACGCAGCTCCGCGCGCGGCGGCGGCGGCGGCGCCCCCACATCACTATTGCGATATCTGATGATGCGCATCTCGCGCGCGATGACGACGACGAGGACGAGGAGCGCACCGAGCGCGATGAGCCATGCGGGCTCGAAATAGAACCCGGGCCATTTCACGAGCGCGAACTCGAGCGTGAGGAGCCCTCCGAGGAGCGCCAGCGCGTCCAGCGCCACCCGGTATCGTCCCTCCTCCCTCTTGAGGGTGCTCCGCATCCAGTGTCTGAGCCAGTGGTAGAAGAAGATGCCCGCGATAATGACGAAGAGCGCGCCGAGCGGGTTGAAGGACTCGAGGAAGCGGTTGAAGCTCCTGAAGATGGTATAGTGGTCGGCGGTGAAGAACCTAATCGGGTCATAGGCGCGTACGAGGCCGGTAAGCGGCACATCGGACGCCCTCGCGAGGAGGACGGCGCCGGGGACGAGGAGTGGCGCTGCGCCGAGCGCGATGAGCGCGAACCACCGCAGCGCGCGCATCATCCGCCGACGGAGCCCACCGGCACCCTGCGCCAGCGCCACGCCCAATAGAAGGAGCGGGGCGCAGAGGACGAAGAGCGCGGCGGACTCACGCGCGAGCACGGCGCAGACGAGCATCGGCCCCGCGAGCGCGAGATGGCGCTTCGCGCCGGACTCGACGCCACGGAGAAAGAGGTAGACGAAGAGCGCGAGGAAGCACATCTGGGTGGGCTCGCTCAACGCGAGGTGGCCGTACCGTATCGAGTACGGTGCGAAGGCGAAGAGCGCGGCGGCGAGGAGCGCGACGCGGCGGTCGAAGAGCCGAGCGGCGACGGCGTAGACGAGCCAGCAGGTGAGCGTGGTGGAGAAGACCGCGAGGAGGCGCGCCTGGAGGAACCCGACGCCGAAGACGCGCAGCGTCGCGCCCAATAGGAACTGGTGGAGGAGGTCGCGCTTGTACGGTTCGAAATCGACGAACGGGAGCTGTCCCTTCGCGATATAGCGCCCGAAGGAGGCGAACCATTCCTCGTTCTCCATGATCGGGAAGGTCGCCGCACAGTAGAGCCGGAGCGCGAACGCGACACCGACGAGCACCAATGCTGGCCAGTGGCGGGAGAGAAAGGAGCGTGCGCGTGCCCGGAACGGTTCGTTATCCATAACCCCAGCCTCGGTTCCGTCGCTACCGCAGGTGTAGCCAGCTGCAAGAGTTAATGATTTCGGTAGGAGGGACGATCTGGGTCAAAGCAAAACACGCAATATCCTTTTTCCGCATGAAGGGCGCGCGATTCGATCGACAGGGTCGATAGCACGGGAGCTGTGTTCGCGGAGTAATCTTCTTTCGATCGATCAATCGATCGATCGATGGACGGATGGACGGACGGACGATCGTCTGGCCAGCAGCTCAGCTCAGCTCAGCTCAGTTCAGTTCAGCTCATTTCAGTTCAGCTCAGTTCAGTTCAGCTCAGTTCAGTTCAGCTCAGTTCAGCTCAGTTCAGTTCAGTTCATTCATCTTACACCGATGATCATATCACAGATTGTGTCCACATCGCTGTTACTAAGTTCTCCATAGAATGGTAAGCAAAGGATATCTTGCGCGATGCGATTACTCACCGGTAAATTCTTTGGTGTAGCAGATGGGAGGTCTTTATAGCAGTCGATATTGCTGCAGAGGGGATAGAAATATTTGCGCGTGAAGATGTTTAATTTTCTCAACTCGGTATAGATGCGATCTCGCGAACAACCGAACTTCGTTTCGTCGATCCTCACCGGAAAATATTGGTAGCTTTTTCGCACATTCTCCAGCTCTGGCTGAAGGCTGATGCCGGGCATATGAGCCAATCGCCCTCTATAGAGAGATCCGATCTCCGCGCGTCGGTTGCGTTCGTCCTCCAGCTTCTCCAGCACGGTCAACCCGAACGCCGCCTGCAGCTCGTTCATCTTGCCGTTGATCCCTACCGTCACTACTTCTTCTTCGCCCGCGATCCCAAAATTCTTGAGGAGATCGACGGTCTCTTTCGTTTCGTTATCCCTACATGCCAGGGCGCCGCCTTCCGCAGTATTGAAGATCTTCGTGGCATGAAAACTGTACATCGTAAGGTCACCGAAGTTTCCGATGCCGACCCCGTCGATCTCTACTCCAAAGGCATGGGCAGCGTCATAGAGCACCTTCAGCCCATGTGTGTCGGCTATATTTTGGATCCGTTCGACATCGCATGGCGTCCCAAACACATGGACGGGAATAATGGCGGAGGTCTTCGTGGTAATTTGCTCCTCGATACGATCGGGATCAATATTCATTGTCATGGGATCGATGTCGACGAAGACCGGCGTGA
>CAZSUE010000571.1:0-3840 GCA_964609045.1 uncultured archaeon
TCTCTGGACCTCTGTCCAGAGACGCTGCCACAGCTTTGCTGTGTGGCGCGTCGCGGTTACTAATGGGGTGGGGGGCTCTGCGACCTCCGCGTGTCCTCCGTTCCTCTCCGCGTGAAAAAAACCCTGGATCATTGCCAGCAAAAGCGGTTCCAATCAGCCCAAAGTGCTCGTTTGGGTATTTCACGCGGAGGCGCCACGGAGCTGATGGGTGGGTGAGCGCTCCAGTGCGCCTGTGTAGCAGCTCGATCTCCCAGATCGCCGGATTCGTGCGTTCATGCGTTCGTGCGTGCAAGCGCAAGCTATAAAGGGCGCGTCATCGTTTGATCACTGGTGATCGTATGGAAGATGAACTGAAAGGGACCCATGCACGCGTGCTCTATGTATGGAAAGACAATGCTACCTACGACATCAAGGCCGATGTGGAGTTCGGCGACCACGGGCTGTTCTTGAAGAATTTCGAAGACGCGGACTGGGCGTCGGTGCCGGTGGCGTTCTTCCCCTACGAGCGCGTCGTGGCGGTCCTCTTCGAGTAATGGTCGCATCTTCCCACGCGTCCTGGTGGCAGGGTAAAACGAGCGGGGGCGCGACCGGCGTCGCACGGCGCCCCATCTCCGACCCTCTCTCGGCCGGTCTCGTCGTTGTGGACGGATCGAGCGAGATGAGCCGAGCGAAGCTGAGCGACTATCTTTTGCTAAAATAGTGGCGTCTTTAGAATTGGATCGGACAGGCATAACCAATATTCCCCTCATCGACGACCAAAAGCGCTTGAACGCGGCGATTCGCCCTCCCATTACCGTTTTGGACAATCGCGCTCGGAAGGGTCACCGTCCGGGACATGACCATCGTGATAATCATATGACCACTTTTACCGGAGGAACCGCGAGCCAGATGGGGTGATAAGATATCTATTGGCTTTCTATACATTCTCATCTATCTGCAAAATGTTTCAAGAAGCCGCTAGCGGCTAAGATTTTCACTAGATTATTAGGCCTTAGCGTCTATACTCTTGCGATAACTTCTCCCCCATCTTAGCCCCTTTCACCATTTGCACAACAATTTGCACAATCGTTAATAAAGAGGAAAACGTTTGATGATCTCGATGGGGCATACGGTTTTCTAGATCATGACCAGAACTGACGTTTCGGTAAGGTCCGTGGAGGGTCTGCGAAGCAGATAGTCCGACAGCGACCCCCCGTCCGCACCATGTACCATGTTTTTTCCTGGCAATACACCCCGTCGACCCTCTGGAGGAAAGGCATTGGCAAATAAGCATCTATGCCGCCCGTATCATGGGCTCTTTGAACATGCGTCCACCGCATACCTCCTCGCCGATGGAGCGGGAGCGATCGTCGAGGCCAACGCAGCGGCTGCCGCGCTCCTCGGCGTCGCACCCTCCACGCTGAAGTCGCTCCCACTGGGCGAGCTGTTGGGTCCAGAGGCGCCGTCGCATGGAACGGTACAAGATAAGGGTACTCTCGAACACGATCATACGCTCGATCTCGACATGCACCCGTTCGAACGGGAGGGGACGGGGAGGCGGCGGGGGACACTGCCTCTCCATTGCCGTCTGGTCGCGCTGGACGACGACACCGTCCTCGTGGAGCTCGAAGAGCGCAAACAGCTAAATGGAGCACGAACCGCGTACGACCTTTCGCCGCTGGCAACCCTCAGCTGGCACGGAGAACACGGCGCCAACGGTGATCACATCGTCCTCATCGACGCGAACCGTCGGGCGGGGACACTGCTGGAAGATGGGTTCGAGGGAGGGGCGAAGCGCACCGCCGCGGCCGTTTTCGACCACTGTACCGTGCTCGTCGCCGCACTCGAACAATGCTACGCCACAGGGACGGATACGACATTCTGTTGCGAATATCGCGCCCCGAATTCCCATGGCGAATGCGCCCGAACGGTGGAAGTGACGGTTCACACGGCGGGCAGGACCGTGATCCAATATATCGAGGATGTTAGTGAACGGGTGGAGGCATTCCGGACGCTGCATGCCCGCGAGCGACGCCTCGCCGAGGCGGAACGCATCGCGCAGTTGGGAAGCTGGGAGATGGAACTGGAGACCGGCGAATGCGTCTGGTCGGACGAGTTCTTCTGTATCTGTGGTCATCAGCCCAACGCGTTCGCGCCAACGATAGAGCGCGGGCTCGAGATCATTCACCCCGAGGACCGTCCCCGAGCCACCGAGAGGGTCCAGCGCGCGGTCGAGCGTGGCGAACGCTACGCCATCGAGAAACGCATCACGCGGCCCGACGGCGAAGTGCGCCATGTGCGATCGCTCGGTGAAGTGATCGTCGACGACGAGACCGCGCGGCCAAAGAAGCTCCTCGGATCGTTCCTCGATATCACCGATCAAAAGCGCATGGAAGAGGCGCTCCGCGCCAGCGAGGAGCGGTTCCGACGATTTTTCGTATACGCGCCGGACGCCTATTTCATCATCGATGACGACGGGAGAGTGATCTGCGGGAATCGTACCGCAGCGGCTCTTACCGGCTATGGCCGAGAGGACCTGGCCGGTCGTGCCTTCTCCACGCTTCTTCCCGAGAAGGAGCGGGACGAGGTCTCGCGGCTGCTCAGGCTCACAGGCGATTCCATCACCGGCTCTCGCTCATCCGAAGAATTCACCCTCGTGCAAAAGGGTGGTGGTCGCGCCGAAGTGGAGATGACGAGCTATCCGACCATCATGGACGGGGAAGGACACCAACTGGTCATCGTCCGGGATATTACCGAGCGAAAAGATATGGAGACGGCGTTGCGCGAGAGCGAGCGTCGGCACCACGATCTGTTCGAAAAGAGTAGGGACGGGCTCGTGATCGTCGACCCCGACGGCGGTTTCATCGACGCCAATCCCGCGTACTGTCGGATGCTCGGCTATACGCTGGAGGAGCTAAAGGAGATACCGGACTTCTACGAGATCACCGCACCGCGGTTCCGAAAGTGGGAATGTGAAACGATATGGAAGGGGCGGTTATGCGAGGACGGCTACTCCGGCGTCTACGAGAAAGAGTATATCCGTAAGGATGGGACACAGTTCCCAGTGGAGCTGCAATCCTATGCCGTGTTCGACGACGAGGAGGAACTAAAGTACCTCTGGGGTGTCGCGCGCGATATCACCCAGCGCAAACGAGTATTGGAGGCGTTGCGCGAGAGCGAAGCGAGATTCCGCGCCATCGTGGAGAACCTCGGCGAGGGGGTTGGACATGTCGACGAGAACGAGCGGTTCGTCTTCGCCAACCACGCTGCGGAATCGATCTTCGGCGTACCAGACGGCGGGCTCGTAGGACGGAGCCTCACCGAATTCGTCGCTGAAGCGGACCGCTCGCTCGTGGAGAACGAGTCCGAGAGGCGGCGCGCGGGCGAGACGTGCAGTTACGATATCGAGATCGTGCGTCAGGACGGAACTAAGCGTCAATTGACGGTGACGGGGACCCCGAAGCACGACGAGGAGGGACGATTCGAAGGGACCTACGGCATCTTCCGCGACATCACCGGAAGGAAGCGCGTGGAGGATGCACTCCTCCGGCGCAGCGCGGAGCTCTCTGCGATCAATATCGTCTCGCGCAAGATCAGCGGCTCGCTCGATCTCGAAGATGTATTGACGACGGCACTCGAGCAGATCATCTCGCTGCTGGATGCCGAGGCGGGGTTGATCTACCTCTATGATGACCAACGGGAGCGGTTCGTCCCCGTCGTGCACGACCAGATCTCGAACGACCTACTCGAAGAAGTAAACGGGTTCCGGATGGGCGAGGGGCTTTCCGGTCGCGCTGCTGAGAGCGGTGAGACATTGATCCTCGCCGATCTCGCAGCGGACCCGCACAAGATTTCGCCCAC
>CAZSUE010000572.1:0-3835 GCA_964609045.1 uncultured archaeon
CCCCATTCCCCCCGTTCCCCCCGTTCCCCAACCCCCTCCCCTTCATACCTCGATCTCGTCGGCGCGTTTGACCAGCTCCTTGGATCGACTCTGGACCCGCCCCGAGAGCTTTAATTGTGAACAAAACCGCGAGAGGTAATCGAGCGGAGAGGTAGGGAGAAGTCGCAATTTCAGCTCGCGCGCGATGAATCGGTAGGTACGACCGATCTCTTTGCGATGGGACCCACGCGCGAGGCGTCGGCGACCTCGTCGAGCGTGCGCGGCACATTGCATTGGCGACATGCGGCGTAGATACTCGCCGCAACGACGCCCTCGATCGACCGGCCCCGTATGAGATATGAGATTCTTATGCACCGCGCGCCGGTAGATCATTGCGGCGGTCTCGCGCACCCGCCGCGGCAGCCCCATGCCAGAGGCGAGCCGGTCGAGCTCGGAGAGCGCAAAGGCGAGGTTACGTTCCGTGGCGTTACTGACCCGTATCCGCCGCTGCCATTTCCGGAGCCGATAGAGCTGTGCGCGGTTGCGCGACGGTATCCTCCGGCCATACGAGTCCTTGTTCTTCCAGCTGATATCGGTGCTGAGCCCCTTGTCATGGATCGTATAGGTCATCGGCGCGCCGGTGCGTGCACGTCTCTGGCGCTGTTGCGCGTCGAAGGCACGCCACTCGGGCCCCTGGTCGATGAACTGTTCGCTCAATACCAACCCACATTCTTCACAGACACGTTCGCCCCGCTCGTAATCCCGAACGAGATGAACGCTCCCACACTCCGGACAACGCGATACTTCCTCAACCGTTGCTTTCTCACCCACGCCATCACCCGTGGCTTGCAACTCGGGTATAGAGCGTTGGAAACGATCGCGTGTGCGTTGCAAGCAGCCGTTTGGATTGAACTGACGCTCGCCGTGCCAGCGGCAGATGCCATTAGGACGATTGGTAGACCGTCGCACCGATCAGTCGCATCAATTTGCGCGTATCTTTCGTCTTGGGCCGGACGGAGAGATAAGGCCGTTCCACTGGCCCAAAAATGCGTTTCACCACGCCGATGGGGCGCTTGGAGCGATCGAGCACCTTCGACCCGATCGCTGGCGCATATCGTCCCCGAACCACCAATAACCCCGTATGCGACAGCTCTCGGACAATGCCAAGCTGTTCCATATTAACCCTTGCGCAAGCTTTAAGTATAGTACCAAAGTAGGTATAGATGCGGCTTTATTTAACATTTGCCTACATCACGCGGACGCGCCATCACAACTCGGCACGGTACGGTACGGCACGGTACGGCTCGGACGATGTACTACGATATTTTAGATATTGAACCGCTCGATGGCATGCTCGACGCGCTGCCACTGACGGATATTGTTCGAATAGATCTGTTGGAGCGCGCGGTTGTTCTTCGAGACGGTCTCCTGCTCCCGTTCGATCATCTTTGTCGACGCCTCGGTGCGCTGCGCCACATCTCCCATCAGCTCCATGAGCCCCATGAGCCGGTGGCTGCGTTCGCGCTGCGCTTCCATCAGCGATTGCATCTGCTTTGACGCACCGTCCAGCTCCTCCACGGCATCGGTCACCGAGCCGGTCTGCTCCTGCTGCCTCGCCATCTGCTCGACGATGCCGCCGATCATCGTCACCATGGTTTCGATCTTTGGCGTCATGCTCTCCAGCGCAGCCTTCACCGACTCCACCCGATCCATCCCTCTGGCCGTCTTGGCTTCCATATCGCCGATATGATCGAGGATATTTTCCACGCTCGTCCCGGTCTGGGTCGCAAGATGGCGGACCTCCTCGGCGACGACGGCAAACCCGCTCCCGTGCTCGCCCGCATGCGCGGCTTCGATGGCGGCGTTGAGCGCAAGCAGGTTGGTCTGGTCGGTAAGCGAGCCGATCTCGCCCACCACGCTGCGCACATTATCCGCCGAGGCTTCGATCCGCCCCACGGAACGGTGGAACTCATCGAGGAGCGCGCTGTTCTCCTCCGTTATCGCCCGCAATCGCTGCGCCACATCGTTGCTGCGCTCTGTCTTCTGCGCCACCACCTCGAACCCTTCGATCAACTGGCTCACCGTTGCGCTCATCTCGCCCGTGGACCGCGCTTGATGCGCGATCTGCTCGAGGTACTCGTCCATCGTCCCCAATATCGACTCGATGGTCTCCCTCGCCTTCAGAAAGTCCGCCGCTTCGGACTCGATGTTCTCGCCGATCTCACGGGTCGAGGCTTCGAACTGCGCAAAGATCGACGCGTTCTCCTCCACCGCCGCACGGAGCTTCTTGGCCATCGCCTGCGAGGAACGACCCACGCGCTTGACCGCACCGACGATCTCGGCGAGCGAATCGAGAAAGCGATTGATCGCAACACACACTTGCCCCAGCTCGTCGAAGTTCAATAGCACGATACGCTGGCGTAGATCGACCTCTCCCGCACCGAGTTGCTGCAATTTTTCCCGAAGCAGCCGGAACTGATATCGACGCTGGCGGCCCGAGAGCCAGAACATCACGACCGCGACGGCGCCGAACATCGTAGCGATCACCGCAATACCACCCATCGGCCCCAACTCGCCACTCCCGCCGACGAGATAGTAGTTCGCAATATACCCGCTATAGACGGGAAGAAGGAGGAGCATCGTCCCCAAAATAATGTAATTATTGTACACCGCGAACGAATCGCGCTCATTGGCCCCGATCGTCGTCATCTGCAGTCGCCGTTTCGGACGGATCAATATATTTTCGAGGACGAGGATGGTGACCATGGCCCCGAGCAGTCCGGTTGTGGTCAGGGTCGCAAGCGACCAAGCGAACGGCGTGCCGCCGGGCGCGCGCCAACCATAGGCTGCATAGAAGAGGACCGCACCCGCCGCCCAGCAGCCCACATGGACGCCGATCAAATACCACGGAACTGTAACGGTCGCCACCCGCGCCCGTGCATACTCCTCACCAGCCTCGAGATATGAAAAGAGCGGCCGGAGCGTTCTCAAGACGAGGGTATTGGCGATCAATGCGAAGAGGAAAAAGATCGCGATGATCGGCAACCGGAGTGAATAAAGCATCCGCGCCGCCAATCCCACCCCGATATATGGATTATAGATCTGATGGATCGTCTGGTTCGTTTGCACGAAGAGCAATGGAATGAGCGTGTTGACGAGGATGAGGCGCAGCTTGAGCTTTTTCGTCGAGAGCAATGGATCACCTCTGGACCATGCCGACGGGGACATCGGTACACTTGAAGCCCGGCGGGAGCCGCTGAAGAGATATGAATATATTGAACATAGTAAGTGATATATGAAATATAAGGTCGTGCGCGGTGCATGCTACCCTTCGTTCGCAATGATGAGAAGGCTCGCTCGACGGCGGCACCAGCAGCCACGCTATCCACTGTCCGCATACCGACAGCGCACGACGGAGCATACGAAAATGACCGTTCCCTTCATGACCCAACAAATTGAGCGTGGTCATCGCTCATATTATTTGTGCCCGGGCATGCTGGCGGGGCGCGCTGCCTTGCCAGTTCGACCGGGTGCGCTCACCGCAGCGCCCGACCTCTCCTCACCGTCACCGAGCCGGAACCGTCCGATCTCATGTTGCAGGTCGGCGACGAGCTCGGCCAAGTCGTTGGCGCGTGCGGTGATGTCCTCCACCGCCGCAGTATATTCTTCCGTCGACGCTGCAGCTTCTTCCGCCGCCTGCGCCGAGTTGCTGGCGATCTCTGCGATCGTCTCCACTGCACCGGTCATGGTATCGGTGGCAACGGATTGGTCGTCCATCGCCTCGCCGATGGCCTCCGCCGACGCCACCGTCATTCTCGCCGTGCTCGCGATCTCGTCGAAGGTCGCATCGGTACCG
>CAZSUE010000573.1:0-3831 GCA_964609045.1 uncultured archaeon
CTGTCAGTCTTCCCTCGCGCCGATGGCGCTTCGCGAATCGGCCACGTTTTGCTGCGCAAAACGGCACGCTCTGTTTGCACCTTCGGTGCTGCACAGATCTGCCACGTCTCGCTTTGCTCGACGGCAATCCCCCAAAACAAGTGTGTTTCGGGGTACGCCATAGTGCCTTCGGCACTGGCAGTCTTTCCGAACATCTTCGATATGTCGTAGAACGGAAGTCCGAAGGAACCCTTTTAGCTGGATCAATAGATGAGGTGTACGACGAAACAGTCCAACCCCATCGGCTATTGGAAAGCGATAAGCGCGGCGACCGACCGTTTTTACACAATAAGGGATAAATACCACGACAGCGAGGGCAATAGAACTGGCTGACCGAGAACAGAGACGCGGCCAAACTACTATATCTATTTAACCCGGAAAAGCTAAATCCTGGGCCATTTGACAACGCGACAGAATGGGTTATCGGTCAACCTCAGAAGGAATATGTGCACGTCCCATAAGTAGCGCAGGGCCCCACCGCGCTATTGTGTGTAATGTGTGGTGCCGTCATCGTTACCGTTATCATTATCGTAGTATCGGCGGTAGAGGCGTAGAGGTATAGAGGTAGAACGTACAGATGTCCGATGCCGATGCTCACACACGAATGGAACGAGTCCTTCCGCCCAAGTGTTTCATCACGATGCGGAAGGTACATGTCGCGGCCGAGATGGTTGTGCAATCTCACTGTCACCGTTCAAGATCGGGAACCGCGAACTGGCGAGTTGACTATTATATTAACGAGTGTGGCTATGATTATAACTATTACTAGGGGTAAGGGTAAGGGTAAGGATATGGTGGCGGCGTCGGTGACGAAAATCGTTCCCTACTCCGTGGATCATAATACGGTCATGGCTCATTTCGAGGAGGGGCAGAGGCGATCTATATGGCGTGGGGGTTAAGGGACGCGATCCGTACCCAACAGCGTATCTTTGCCGCAAAACGCCGTACGAAACGGCTCGTCAGCAAACGGCATTACTTCATTACCACCGATCTGATCGTGCTTCCCAACGAGTGCGCGGGCGTCCAATGCATCTTTCCTCGATGTAGTTACTGCTGCGACGAGCTTGCGAAATATCCTGAGTATCACAGCGCTATCACCCTCGCGGACCTTCGCCAGTTGCAACGCAACGTCGATCTCGACCTCCCCGCACGTGGTCTGGTCACGCTCCCCTACACCGACAACGCACAGCATCTCGTGCTCAAGACCGACGGGGGCCGATGTCGGTTCCAGACCGAGGACGGCGGTTGCGCCCTCCATCCAGCTGCGCGAACGAACATGTCGTCCGAGCCCGATGCCGAAGGAGTGAAGAAAAGCGAGCCAGATGTCGCACTCGACGAGAATATGAAGGCGCTATTAGAAAGGATCGAAGGCACACCGTTCGCGGCGGTCGCAGAGCAGCTCACCAGCCCGGAGGACCCGCGCCCGTTCATGTGTATGACCTTCCCCTATCGGCTCTCGCCGCGTCTCCTCGATGGTGTGATCCGGATCACCGGCCGCGATAGCATCGAGATACTGAAAGAGGGGATGGACGGGTATCTCAAAGCGTATCGGAGAATGGTCACGCACGATGACCCGCTCGTCTTCTCGTTCGTGGATTGGTCGGACCCGATCCTCTCCACCTCGAAGCTCTGTAAGGCGTACCGTCGTGGCGCGCCGGTGACCAAGAGGGATCGGACCGCTTTCGTCGATCTCCTCCGGCCGTACTGGCGGCGATGGCACCGCGCGGTGTTCGAGACCGCATGGTTCCTCGCGCAGCTCGGGCCATCGCCCTCGACCCCTCTCCTCGAACGCGCCTTTGGCGTCCATGGCGTGCGATGGTGAGGGGGCACCTTCGCTGGGATACCTCTACGAGAAAGACGAGAACGGTGGCACCCCTGGTATGAGCGCTCCGAGAGGGGGAGAAAAACGGTATTGATCAGAGGGCTTCTATTTGAATAGGGTACGAGAACTGCGGATGGAGGCCACTTATCCACACCCATACTCAAAGGGGGAAGAGATGGGAGCAAATTACGTTAAATAGGAGGAGGAGCATGTGAGTGACCGTTTCGGGGCATACAAAGACCACCGGAGCACCGATCACGATCATCGCTGAATCTTCAAGATTCAAGATTCAAGAGGCATGGCTATGACAGCGTCGAAACGATCAGATCCGAACGAAAAACGGGGCGCGGCAGACGCTGAGAAGCGCGCGCTCGTCTTCCCCGAGCATTTTACATGGGGCACTTCCACCGCCGGCCATCAGATCGAAGGAGGCAATGTCCATTCCGACTGGTGGGCGTTCGAACATGAGGGCAAGATCAACGACGGAACCGTCTCCGGCCGCGCGGTCGATTATTGGAATCGGTTCGAGGACGATCACCGATTGATGAAGGAGCTGGGCTACCCCGCGTTCCGACTCGGGATCGAATGGGCGAAGATCGAACCGCGTCCCGGCGAGATCGACCGCGATGCGCTGGCGCACTATCGAACGATCCTCGAGTCGCTGCGGCGGCACGATATCTCGATCTGCCTCACGCTCTATCATTGGGTCGTCCCGAAATGGTTCCAGGATGATCGCGGATGGGAGCACCCCGATGCAGTGAACCGTTTCATGAAGTACTGCGATCTTGTCATCCGCGAGTTGGGTGAATATCCCGACCTCTGGATCACGCTCAACGAACCCATGGTCCCCGCACTCGCTGGCAACCTCATCGGCTATTTTCCGCCAAAAAAGCGTTCGTTCTTGGCCAATTGCAATGTCACCGCGGCACATCTCAAAGCGCACGCCCGTTGCTATCACCGTATCCACGAACTCGTTCCGCATGCACCCGACGGGGGGCCGACGATGGTCGGTGTTGCCACAGCGTACCAATACTTCGAACCATGGGGAACGGGCGGTCTTCCCGGTCGCTATGAGGAATTGATGACGCGCATCGCCCGGTTCGGGAGCTATGCGGGCTGGGACCGCGCCATCGCCACCGGCGAGCTGCCGTTCCCGTTCGGACGGGGGCGCGTGCGCGGGCTCGAGAATTCGTACGATTATATTGGCGTGAACTACTATATGCGCTTCTCGCCCAAATTTGCGCCAGACCGTCCCGATCAAGCGATGATCGATATTGAGGCGGTCCCGGCCGAGGTCGAGGAAACAGAGATGGGATGGCAGGTCTATCCGCCGGGGCTCTACAATATCCTCAAGAGTCGTTGGGAGAAGTTCAAGAAACCGATCTTTATCACCGAGAACGGCATCGCCGACAGTACCGATACCATGCGGCCGAAATATCTCCTCGAGCACCTCGCGCAGGTGCACCGCGCAATCGAAGACGGGTGCGATGTGCGTGGGTATTTCCAATGGTCGTTCACCGACAACTTCGAATGGCGCGAAGGGTTCGGAAAAAAGTTCGGGCTCGTCGCCGTGGATCATCGCGACCCAGCGCTGGAACGTCACCCTCGGCCCAGCGCGAAGATGTACGGCGATATTATCGAAGCGAACGCCATCACCGGATCGATCGTCAATAACTATTCACCCAATGCCTATGAGGGCGTCTTCGGCGACCGGTGGAACGGACGATGAGCGGGGTCCGCAGCGTTGCCATTATGTAACATAGTGTAACAATTTGAACCTCGACATATTGGCGGAGTCATCATTTTCCTCTCCGGCAATGTTCGCAGAAAGGAAGTCCAAAGGAACCCTTTCTGCTGAATATTGGAAGAGTCACAATGTTCTCCTCTTCCAATGTTCGCAGAAATGCAGCCCACCGGGACCATTTCTGCTGAATATTGGAAGAGTCACAATGTTCTCCTCTTCCAATGTT
>CAZSUE010000574.1:0-3830 GCA_964609045.1 uncultured archaeon
ACAGGGCGGCGTGGGCGAACTTTACGCTCTACGAAACGCCGTCGTTCGACGCAGAGCTGAAAGGGACGGTGAAAGGGAATGACGACCGGCCGCGGGGCGATGTCGCGGTTTCGGTGTACGATACCGTACGCGGATTCCAGCTCTGTGCGCTGGAGAGCGATGACGCTGACGGCGCGTTCTCCGCGCCGATCTACGCCGGCGAGTTCCTCGTGGTCGCAAGTAGTCGCGGCGAGGAGGCGCCCGCGTACCGAACGGTCACGATCGCCGCCGAGGCGGTGGTCTCTGTGGAATTCGTACTCGACGATGCGCCGTTACCCCTCTTCAACGCGACGGTGGAGCTGGCGCCCGCCGAGGATTGGCGCAGCATCGATGTGACGCTGGCTGCGACACATCGTGGGTACTGGTCGAGCTATCTCCAGCCGGTGCTCGATTATTGCTGGGGCGACGCCGACGGGACGGTGAGCGCTGCGGAGGCCGCCGTTGCATCGCACCTTCTCAGCGGCTTCGGCCGGTCGCCGTACTGGACATACGAAGAGATGCCGATCACGCTGCCGGTGATGCTCGATCTGAATGGCACGCCCTACGAACGCGAGACAGGTGTGTTCCAGACGCTCGCAGTGGAGGGATTGGAAGGTGCGGTCAATCATAGTGGCGCACTGGACATCACCACGCACTGGGCCATGAGCGCGCGCGGCGCGGTGCCGGCGTCGAACGCATCGCCGCGGCTCCTCTCTCTCTTTATTGGCTATAATTCTCCACAGTTCGTGGCGCGCGGTGTCCTCGACCTTCCCACAGGGTACCGCCTCGCGTCGACCAACGCGTCGAACGCCTTTTCCATCACCGGCAAGGAACGGGTGATCATCGCTATTGGGTCCGACCCCAACCCTGGCGACGGTGTTGAGGGCGAGCTTGTGGGCTTCGAAATCGTGACCAATGCGGAGCCCGCGCCGGGACCGGTCCCACTGCCGACGGTCCATGTCCCCGAGGGCGGGACGAACGGAAGCTTGGATCTGACCGGCGATGACTATTTCGTCGATACGGAGGGGCACATGCTCTATTTCCGGCTCGAGGTCGACCCCGCGGGCGAGCACGACGATTTGGAAGGGAACCTCACCGTTGCAGTGACCGCCGACGATCATCTCCTCGTCGACGCGCTGGGCGACTGGTACGGCGAGGTGACGGTGCGTATCTATGTCGATGACGACGCGATGGTGGATGCGGCGGTCTATCGCGATGTGCAGATCGTAGTCGAGAATGTGAACGATCCACCGACGCTATCGCTTTCCGCGCAGATCGATATGAGCTGGGGCGAGGTACGCTGGGTGCCGATCACGGTATCGGATATCGATACGCCAATAGAAGCGCTCACGGTCGAGGCCGATAGTACGGCCGTGACCTTTGTTTTGGCTAACATGACGCTTCGGGTCGAAGTACCGGCGGGCATGGATACGGAGCATATCACGGTGCGTGTGGACGACGGCGCGCTGAACGCCAGCGCCGAGATGCTCGTGAATGTCTCGGTGCCGCCGGCGGTACGGCAGAGTTACGATGGAGGCCCGGTTCACATCGAGATCGCGCAGCATGGTCCCGGCACGGTGGCGGTGGATGAGCTGGACCAGCCACCGGCGGCGCCGCCAGAGGGGCTCTTACCGCTGGGTCTCGATCTCAATATCACCACCGATATCGCGCTATGGGACTGGGCGACGCTCAGCATCTCCTACGGTGACGCGAATCTGACCGGCAAGGATATGGCGCGCGCCGGTATTTTCCGGCTGGGGGCAACGACGCGCGCACAATGGGTCCTCATCGAAACGGAGCACGATAACGCCTCGCAGCTCCTCACCGCGAACACCACCACGCTGGGGCCATTCTCCGTGTTCGCGCCGCCGGTGGACGGCGACGGTGACGGTATCGCCGATTATCTCGACGCGTTCCCCAACGACCCCGCCGCGGCGGTGGATAGTGACGGCGACGGGTATCCGAATGGTTGGAACGCGGGGATGACCGCAGCGGATTCGAACAGCGGGCTCGTTTTGGACGCGTTTCCCAACGACCCCGCCGCCGCAGTGGATAGTGACGGCGACGGGTATCCGGATGGTTGGAACACGGGCCAGAGCGCGGCCGACTCGACGAGCGGGCTCGAACTGGACGCGTTCCCCGACGACCCCGCCGCAGCGTTGGATAGTGACGGTGACGGGTACCCAGATAGCTGGAATCCCGGGATGACGGCGGCGGACTCAGCGCGCGGGTTGCGGCTCGACGCGTTCCCCGACGACCCTGCGGCATCGCTGGATCGCGATGGCGATGGCTATCCAGACGAATGGAACGAGGGGAAGAGTAGTGCCGATCCGAGCACCGGCCTCGAACTGGACGCGCATCCGGACGACCCGGAGCGGTGGCAACCCTCTGACGCTGCCAGTGGCGATGACGATGACGATGACGAGGGTGGCTTCCCGCTAATGCTCATCATCATCGTCGTCGCCGTGGTGGCGGCGGTCATCGTGGTCGCCCTTTTGGTACGGCGTCGCGCTGCTGGTGCGGCCGCCGGCGGCGGTGCCGCAGTGGCCACCGAGCCTGTGGATACGGGAACAAAAACGGAAACGGATGCGGTGGAAGCGATCGAGGCCGCGGAGAGGGTAGATGCGGAAGAGCTCGAGGAGCTCGAGGCGCTGGAGGATGAGCTGCGGAAGCTTGGCGTCGAAGAGGAAGTGACGGTGGAGGACGAGGTGGAAGAGTTCCCCTGCCCGCATTGCGGAACCATGTTGAGCGAGGGTGCCACGCTCTGTTACCAGTGCGGCAAATCGGTAGGCGAGGAAGAGGGCGCCGTGGAGCTTGCGCCCGAACCCGCCGAGGAGCTGCCCGAGGTCGGTGCGGTGGGTGGCGAGGTACAGGTCTATCCCGCCACCGAGTCGCATAAATGCAATGTCTGTTTCGGCGTGGTCAAGACCGGGTTGACCGTGGTACGGTGCAAGTGCGGCAAACGGTACCACGAGGCCTGTGCGGCGCGGATGGAGAGCTGCCCGAGCTGTGGGACCTCGCTGGTAGAGCATATCTCGGCCGATGCGGTCGCAAAGGCGGCGCCCGGTGCCGAACCCGCACTCGATATGGACGAAGAGATCACCGAGCCAGAGATGCCGACATTCCTGACCCGCGAAGATGCGGTGAAATGCGGCATCTGTTTCGGTGTGGTGAAGCCGGGGTTGCGCATCCTCCAGTGCAATTGCGGGAAGCGGTTCCACGATAGCTGCGCGAAACGCGTGGGGAGCTGTACCTCCTGCGGCCGCAGCTTCGATGATGTGGATTTCTCCGTACCGTCGACCACCGCGCCGGCGACGGAGAAAGAAACGGAAACGGAACCGAAGGGGGACGAGTTCGAGGAAGCGTTCGTCGTCAAGAACGATGGGACGGTGACCCAGCCGGAGGAGAGCGACGCGGACATCGATGAGCTGAACGATGAGTTCGGGTTCGACGATATAGCGCTCGATTTCGCGGATTTCGATGAGGAGTTCGATCTGGATTAGGTTCCGTTCGATACGAACGATCGATCGATCGGCCACCCGTTCCCGGGCTGGCTCAGCAGCTTGAACGCGCGGAGGTAGCTCTAGAGGCACTGGCCATGCTGCACCCGTCTCTGCGAACACCGCGAAAATGAATACATTTTCCCGGAATTTAGCAAAGACGATCCCTTCGGGCTGCGTCTTTGCAAACATGGCCAAAGGGAGTACCCTTTGCCAATATTCAGCAGAAACGGTCTCTACGAGCTGCGTTTCTGCGAACACCGCGAAAATGAGTACATTTTCCCGGAATTCAGCAGAATCGGTCTCTACGAG
>CAZSUE010000575.1:0-1853 GCA_964609045.1 uncultured archaeon
CCGGGATGTTTGACGAGCGGTTGACGAGCGGTTGACGGCGCGGGTAAATGAGCGATCTTGCGAGCAACTTCGAGATCATGGAACGCCGCCGGCATAAACTATACAAAAATGCGAAGTTGGGCCGATGGCGATGAGATGGACCCATGCTACATATATAGTTATAGGGAAGCTGATAATGGCAGATCGCTACAGAGATGGAAAAACATGGGAACACCGTTCACCAGCCAGGTGGCCGCACTGTGACCTCGATCGTATCAAAACCGGGATTTTCCCATTTGGCCGGGGCAACGGCGGAGAGGGTATGAGCACCGTCTTCGTCGATCGTGGTGTCCCAGTCGAACGGGGTGCCGCTCGCAACCGCGGCGCCATCGATGGAGACCGTCGGCATTACCGGTTCACCCCGAAGATCGTACGCATCCACCGTTAATAAGAAATCTGCGGGATAGGGGCACGATCATAGCTGGAGCGGGCGGTGTGGAGTTATTTGGTCGCACTGCCACGCAATATTCCTGCATTGCATCTTGCGCCTTACTTACTTACTTACTTACGCTCGGCACCGACCCCCCCTCATCCCGATCTTGATCTTTACCCCCAGTTCATCGGCAGCATGGGGAGGAACACCGGCGTGACAAAATATCGCTCGCATAATTCGACGATGGTGCGATCGTCCGCCGCGATCGCCTGGGCCACCGCTTCTGCTCGCCCACCGTAGAAGAGCTGCATACAGTTATTGGCGCCGCCCTGGACGAGGACGGTGGTGAAATCCAATTCATTATCGAAGTACTGCGCAAGCCGCGTGGCCATCCCATCGGTGGTATCGCCACAGACACCACGGTTGAGCGTCGTACACCCGATGAGCGTTTCGAGCCAATATCCGATGGTATAGCCGGTGTGCGCCCCCTCTTTTTCGCCCGTTCCCATCTGGGCTTCGTCCCGCTCGAGGAGATAGCCCGCCGTGATGCTGTCACCGAGAAGGAGCAGCCGGTCCTGGGGCCCGACCACGCCCTGAGCCTCGAGTTCGGCCGCCATGGCGCCTCCGAGCACCGCGTACCCGTCCCGGTTGAGATGGACGCCGTCGGAGGTATAGGCCTCGCGTAGCGCACACGGTGTCGAGGCCGACTCCAGCGAGGCATAGGACTCGGCCAGATAGACGACCCCGCGCTCGCGGCAGAACGGCTCGAGCCAACCATTCACCTCTTTTACCACCATGCGGGGATCGTGCTCGTTTCCGGCCATCGTCAGGCAGTACCACCCCGCGAAATAAATAGCTATCGCGCGCAAGAACCCCTGATGGTATGAAAAAGAAGGGGTTAGGAGTTTGGGGGTTAAGGCCGCCCCGCCCCCGCGGTTTGCGGTATGCGGTATGCAGGTAGCGGTTTTCATCAGCCTTATGGTATTACAATTGAGAACCGCGACATTTTGCATTCTTCGCATAGACGCAGCACGGAAATCGCCGCATGTGTTTCCGTGGCTTGGCGTCGAGCACCGCGAGACGTGGCGTATCCGAAAGAACCGTTTCTGCTGAATTTATTTATCTTACCTGGAACAAATACACCTTCACATACCCCATCGATGGAGATTTTGTTTCATGGCATTTGAAGAACGAGAGTGATAGTGTTTCGTATCGTGCAATTTGAACACGGTTCGAGCGGAAGGAACGCACTTCTTCGCTATAAAGAATATTATGGGAAAACGCCCCCCGAATATCTATATATCTGATGGCGCCTCACCCCATAGTGTAACAATTTCGAACCCCGACAATTTGTCATACTTTCCGAAGGGGGTCGAAATTTTGCACTGTTCGTAGAATCGCAGCTCGAAGAGACCGATTCTACTGAATTCCGGGAAAATGT
>CAZSUE010000575.1:1953-3827 GCA_964609045.1 uncultured archaeon
TCACTTTCGCGGTGTTCGTAGAATCGCAGCTCGAAGAGACCGATTCTACTGAATTCCGGGAAAATGTACTCACTTTCGCGGTGTTCGTAGAATCGCAGCTCGAAGAGACCGATTCTACTGAATTTTGTATTGCTGAGGGCGGTGGCGATCAGCGATCGGCAACGCAAGAGGTACGATGGAGATGTGGTCGAAGCGAGTGTTACGACGAACCCGAGCCGGTGTTACTTCTACTCTTGCCATCATTCTCATGGTTGCGATCATTATCTCACTGGCGGGCGTCCTCTATGTCTGGCTCATGGGGTTGGGCCCGGGCGAGGACGAGCTTTCCTATGTCGGTGCCGATATCGAATCCTCGCATACGGCCGATGCATTGGGCTGGTCCGTCGAGATCGTCGAGGTGAAAGGGCATTCGGTTCGCATCTCCAATCTCGCCGTCGTCCTTTCCGATAGATCGGGCGTACCCCAGGAGCGGTTCGAAGGGTTTTGCCAGGAGGGGGCGAACGCATCCATCGAGACCTCTGCGGAGTTCGGGTATCGATACTATACGGTCGAAGGCGACCAGGGCAATGTGACGATCAAGGACATGGACGGCGACGGGAAGCTCGAACGCGGCGATGAGATCATCATGTCCGAGTATCCGGGCGAGCATAGCTGGCAGCGCTCTTATACAGTGCGGCTGCTGCACAAGAATGAGGAGATATTTTCCAGATCGTTACCGAATTGAGTGAAGCCGAGAAGATCGTTTCTCGGAGCGGTGTCTGTTCGAGGTCTTCAGAGGACAACGGCCAGAGGAACGGCCGTGCTGCACCCGCTCGTTGGCGAGCCGCTATCATGGTGGCATCGCCTCACTCAACACCGCTGGCCGGAAGGATGGGAGCGGATGTCAACCGTCGCTACGCGCCGTACCCGGGTGCCCCTCATCCGTTCTGATTCGTCCCGATCTCACCCCTCTCGAAGAGGAGTTCGAGATACGAGGTACGGATGAATTGCGT
The DNA here is from genome assembly GCA_964609045.1 of uncultured archaeon. GTDB lineage: Archaea > Thermoplasmatota > Penumbrarchaeia > CAZSUE01 > CAZSUE01 > CAZSUE01. The sequence goes on from CAZSUE010000575.1 coordinate 2,946, forward strand.
CTCGTCGATCGCCAACCGCCCGAGGAGTTCGATGGCCTCGTCGCGAGCGGGCACGAACGGCTCGCCCTCCGGGACCGCGGTCTCGGCCTCGATAAAGGTCCCGAGCCCGTCCACCTCGTCGAGACAGAGTTCGAACCGTTTGTACTCGTAGAGCTCGCGCCGTTTACGCACCGTGCCGAACACCTCGAACCCGACCTGCCGCAGCATCTCCACGGTGCGCGCGGGGACTGCTTCGTCAGGTACCAGCGGCAGCGTCAGCTCGCGCCGCGTCTTACTGCCTGCATCGAGCTTCGCGCCTTTATAGGTGAGCTCGTAGCGCCGCTTACTCGTGGCGTCGTCACCGCTCTTACCGGCATCGTCATCAACATCAACATCGTCGTCATCCACATCCACATCCACCACGATACAGCGCAATCGCAGCGCCTCATCTGTCTCTTGAAATTGCACCGCCGGGCTATTGAAATAGCGATCGATCTCGCGGCGCGTCATGCGGTGCACGGCGCCGAGCCGCTCGAGGCGTGTTCGCAGCGCTTCGATATCGTCCACCGCAGCTTTGATCTCGACCTCGAGCATGTTAAATGACCTCAGACTTCTGTTCCTGGTCGCTGAACCCATACACCGTTTTGGGTATTGAACATTATCGCACGCGTCGCGCATGAGCGCTTCAACCACCGCCCGGTTGTTTTGTTCTCCTACTACAAACACTTATCGCAAAGGTCAAATACAATATATCATCTCGCCCCGTTCCATCTCTCCGATCATATTCGCGCTCGCCCATCTCCTCGTTCGCTTTGAGGCATCCATAGGCCTCGCCCTTTTTTGCATCCGGTTCGGCCCCTGATCCCCCGCATTTTCGTCCTATTGATGTGGGCGGGGGGCAAA
>CAZSUE010000576.1:0-3826 GCA_964609045.1 uncultured archaeon
CCCGTGCCCGTGGTCACGATGCAATGATGCTCGCGCCGCACCGCCTCCAATACACGCTGCTGGTGCAAGAATAGCTGGGGGAAGGGCGCAACGCCGGCCACGGCGGGATGGAGCTTGCCCTCCCCGACGAGCGATTCGAGCGTCGCGCCCGGCGCGAACGCGCGCGAGAGCGAGACGAACGGACCCTTCACCAACGGCGAGGGATGCTCGCCAAAGAGCGCCTTCGCCTGCGCGGAAAGCGCCGGGTCCTCGATGGGAAACGCGGTCATCTGGTATCGGTAGAACTGGCGGTTGACATCCTGTGCGAACGTGATCGGGTTGATCGGCATGCTGGGTCCTCTCTGTTATGTAGTTTTGTAGTCACGGTGTCCTTATTTGACTGGCTGACCTTATCTCCTCATTCAATTCCTCATTCACTTCCTCATCTCCTATCTCGTTTCCTTATGTTATTTCAATCCTCAGCTTCCTAAACGCTGTCAACCGGTCTCATCGCCGTGATGTCTAATCGTCTGTCTAATTGAACAGATCCCAAATAAATGGATACACGAGTTAGGGCGCTTCTTCCTCGGATTATCTCCAATCCTGTTCGTTCTGTAAAGTCCTCTATTATCTAATTGTACATCTAAATATCTAATTCTATCCCCTATTCTAACCCTCTTTGAGCGAGCGATGGATTGACCATTTTGCACCTTTCGTTTTTCCATGCAATTCGATGAGACCCATATCGCGCAATGCATAGATCTCTTGTCTTACTGTATGGATCGAAGGTGGTGAGGTTAATTGTGCAACGATCTGCTTGAGAGATAATTGGTCAGTTTCTGATAGGATCGATACGATCTCGCTCTGGATGGCAGTGAGGGATTGATCATGGATCCGTTCGGCGAGGGTGATTTTTCTGAAGAATCGTACCCCAAAACTGCCTGCCTCCTCGATAAACTCCGGTTCGGGTAGACCATGGCGTAGACAAGCCTTAACGATATCCTGCGTCCCCCGCCCCCACATTTCGATGAGTTTACAGCGATAGAGGATGCCGGCGATTATTGGATTCCGGGGTCGGGATAAATGGTCCTTTTTCAAGTCCTCGACATGTAAGCCCACGGGGAGCGTTCCGTCATTCCAGATCTCAAGCCGATCATCATAGATTGCAATACTGACACTCCCGCCGGCAATGGAATAATCACGGTGACAAAGCGCATTCACTAACGCTTCCCGAAGCGCTGCCGTCGGATATTGCGGCGTATCGATCCGTTCTAGTTGGTCGGGGACGATCTTACCAGCGATCGCGATATGTCTGTTCAAGAACTGCGATGCCTCGTCCAGGAGGGTAAAAATGTTCCCACGGACCTGCTTATTGTCGATGAATTCTGTTTTATCCGTGCCGCGGAAACGAGCCATGCGGATGTGGCATTGAGGATAATAGGGCAAGAATTGGGTCCCGAAGAGGACCACTGCAGCTTGGAGTGCCCGTCCGTCCGCAATGAGCTTCATTCTCGTCAAGAAATCCATAGGATTCGTTGCGACGGTTTCAGGAATACGACGGTTCTCTTTCCCGATACGAATGGTACGAAGGATCACGTCGGCATCAAGATCGTCGAGTTCATAATTCTCTGCATCGGCATTTTCCCATCGTTGGGACATATGGGTACGCGCAAGGAGGAGGTTGTTGTAGGTTTGCTGAGGCATGATCATCGTCTCAGCCCCACGCCGTTGGTACGCACGCGCACGAAACGTAAATGGGCGGGTTTCGTTCGAGGGTGGGGCAGTTAAAATAATGACCGAACGGTCGCTCTCGGGCTCGATCGGGGTCAACTCGATGGTGATCGGAGCGGGGGGCTCGAAGCCGGTCAGCATACGGGTGATATCACGATGGGTTCCTTCCGCAACCGTTTGACCCACAATTGTACCATCATTCGAAACACCGATCAGAACGCGCCCGCCCGCCCCGTTCAAGAACGCGCATAATGTCTCACCGGCGCGCTGGAGCTGCGCCGTCGAGCGCTTGAACTCGAGCGTGTCCGATTCGCCCTCCGAAACAAGAGCCCTTAACTGTTCGAGATTCATCACACATCAACTTCCGTTTGCTCCGACAATAAATTATTGAACTCATCGGTTAAATTCGCAAGTCCCTCAGTTCCGATGATTCTGATTCTCATACCATTGTGTTCTTGACCGTCAAATTCTCTCGCATCACGATCTACGGTCTTCGTCGCCCAGATACGGAACTGGGTGGCTCGATGCGCGTTCACGCGATACCCCACGGCGATGATCGCGTCGAGGTTGTAGAAATTCATTCGATACGTCTTACCATCACTTGCAGTTGTTTCCAAAATGGAAATAACTGACGCTTTCTCTAGCTCTCCAGAATCGAAAATGTTCTTCAAATGCTTATGAATGGCCGGAACCTGCACATCGAACAGCGTGGCCATCGTTTTTTGCGTCAGCCATACCGTCTCGTCCTTCACCACCACCTCGATGTGCACGTGACCATCAGGATCGGAGAAGCCGATTCTATTCGATTCGGTATTCCCTCATTCGGTATCTCAGTCAATTGTTGCCTTATTTCTTGTCTTATTCCCCCCGATCCTGCCTTATTATTCTCACACCACTGGATCGGGCCTATGCAGCGCGACATCGACGGGAGCGTTGCCCACGGTCTCATCCCATGTCTATGCTCCGTCTCATATGGCGAAATGTTGCCACAGCGCATCATTACAGTTGGATTCTGAATAACACTGCTTCTTCCGATATAATGCACTGTGTCGCTAATCCATGCACCATGGCTCATTATCTTATCTATCTCTCTCTCCCTATTGAACCGTTTCCTCTAAAGACTGGATACCAGTCATTCAACCATCACTCGCTTATTGACTCGCTTATTCTAGCTTATTCTAGCTTATTCTAGCTTATTGGCTCGCTTATTCTAGCTTATCGACGAGCCTATTCGTTTTATTGGCTACGACTTTTCAGATCGGTCCTTCTCCCTCATGACCTATCGCGCACCCATCGGTCGGCCGCACGGGCCAACTGCGCCACCTGCACCCATCCCTCACCCAACCTTCTTTGCCATCAGCGCCATCATCCCCGCCCTGTTCCTCCACCCAAACCGCGCCAGCTCGCCGACAAGCGCGGGGGACCGCGGTCGCTGGCTCGAGTCGCTCACCACGATCGCCGGGATAGGAGTTACCGTAGAAAACGTGGTTCGTCAACGCCCGGTCAGCCCTACAATGCCCGCGCAAGAGCCACCCACCCCAGTTGAACCGCAGATGAACACGGTATCACGAAGATGAAGAGGGGGAACAGATAAGTTTGCTCACGACCCCTCGATCCGGATAGAACTGACTCATGGCTATTTCACGCGGAGAAATCCCGGAGGTGGATACGCGGAGGCACTGGACTACCTGCTGCGCAGCTAGTCCGTGCCAGCGAGCACACACGCGTTCCTCATGCGCCAGCCCTGGGCGGACCGCATCGCCAGCGGGCTCCTCCCCTATCTCGTCCGCGCACAATATACCCCTATCCGCGGTCGCGTCGGTGTCGCCGCATCCAGCAGCTACGACCTTATCGCCATGCGCAGATCGGAACTCGATCCCGGTACATTCGTCTACCACGCCGTCGTCGGGTCGGTGGCGATCACCGACAGTATCGCCACCACGCGCGACAAAGTCGTCGCGGAACTCGCAAGATTACATGGGGAGGCGTACGCAGAGAAGTATCCCAAGCAGTGGATCCCGGACCGCGACCCGATCGGGATCTGGGTGCTCGAAGACGCAAAGCGGTTCGAGACACCCATCGTGTATGTTCGCGGTGGGAGGACATGGGTCAAGGG
>CAZSUE010000577.1:0-2632 GCA_964609045.1 uncultured archaeon
GCGAGCTCGATAACGCCGCGCGCGCGGAAACCCAGCGCGCACGGCGGTTCATCTACGAATTGACGCCGAACTGTTGCCTCGTCGAGCTCGACGAAGAGCCGCCGCACGAACCCAACGCCGCAGCCGTCGATACCGCGCTCATCGTCGCGCAGTACCTCCATGGATCTATCGTCGACGAGCTCTCGTTCATGCGCAAGATCGTGGTGGACGGGTCGAACACGGCGGGTTTCCAGCGCACCGCGCTCGTCGCCACCGACGGCCACATCACCGTCGACGACCACCAAGTGCGGGTGGAGACCATCGCGGTGGAGGAGGACGCGGCGCGGTTGATCGCTGCGAATGCCGAAACGATCACCTACCGACTCGATCGGCTCGGCATCCCGCTCATCGAGATCGCCACCGCGCCGGATATTCACTCGCCGCAGGCGGCGCGGACCATCGCGCAGCACCTCGGCGATATCCTCCGCGCCACCCACCGCGTCAAGCGCGGGCTCGGCACGGTGCGGCAAGATCTCAATATCTCCATCGAAGGCGGCGCGCGCGTCGAGATCAAGGGCGTCCAGAACCTCGACTCCATCCCGGCGGTGATCGAAGAGGAAGCGCGCCGCCAGCAGCAATTGCTCGAGATCGGCGCCACACTGCGGCGACGCGGTATCAACGCAGATGACTTCGACCCCGAGCCGATCGACCTCACCGACGATCTTGCCCCGTGCGACCCGCACTGCGATTATGTCCGTGCAGCGGTCGCAGACGATGCGACGATCCTCGGGCTGCCACTCGACGGGTTCGCCGGCTTGCTCGAACGCGGCCTCGGCGCTGAGTTCGCACGCCATGCAGCATTGGCGGGTGGCGCCGCACTGGTCCATTCCGATCCGCCGCGCCGCGGAGCGCTCTCGGAATCCGAACTGCGACTGGTCCGTGCCAAACTCGCTATCGACACCGACAGTGCGGACGCGTTCGTGCTCGTCGCCGCAGGAAAGGAGCGCGCCGATGCTGCGGTCCAGTGCGTCCGCTCGCGCGCACGAGATGCACTGGACGGTGTGCCCGGCGAGGTGCGGCGTGCAGAACGCGACCATTCCAGCACCTACCTCCGACCGCTGGCCGGCGCGGCGCGGATGTATCCCGAGACCGATATCCTCCCCATTCGCATCACCCCGCCCCGGCTCGAACGCATACGCTCGATAGCGTCGGCACTCGAGCTGCCACAAGAGATAGTCGAGCGGTTGCAGCGGGAGTGGGGACTCAGCGTGGAATTGGCGCAACAACTGGTCGATGCCGATCATACGCCGCGATTCGAGCGCGCAGTGACGGGGCATGGCGCACGCTATGCAACCACCGTCGCGCGCGTGCTTCTCAGTATCCTCCCCGCGCTCGAGCGCGAGGGCGCACCGGTGGCGCGGTTCGACGACCGCTGTCTCGACCTCGTACTCGACGGGCTCGCCGACGGGCGGTTCGCGAAAGAGGCATTGGAGGAAGTGGTCGCCTATCTCATCCCACAGGAACCACCGGAGGAGACGGCGCTGGACGCGGTCTGCGCGGCGCTCGGGCTCGATACGCTGAACGCCGAAACAGTGCTCGCGCACATCGACACCGTGATCGAGGAGCGTCGATCGTTCGTTCACGAACGCGGGATGGCCGCGCTCGGGCCGCTCATGGGCGTCCTCATGCGAAAGCTGCGCGGGAAGGTCGACGGCGCGCGGCTCAGCACGCTCCTCCGCAGGCGGTTAGAGGCAATTGGCGAAGACGACGGTCAAATGTCATCTGACGGGAACTCTCGATCGTAAGGTGTGCGAAGGCGTCAATGGTTCACATACAAGAGGCGGAAAAATGTGGGTGGTGCATGGCCGCCATCCGCCATCCGCCATCCGCCGACCTCAGATCTCATACCATATGCCACATGCCATATGCAACATGCTACGACAGCGCGTTTCTTGAGCGTCAAGTGACGAACCGTCGCATGAGGACGGTTGCATGATATCCAGAGCCGGGTATCCGGCTGTTGCATACTCGTGAGGAGGAGGTTGTGTACACAAATGCTATTCGGACTTCTTGCACACAAGCTGACCTATGAGTATTGCAAGCACATCGAGGTCTCCTCGAAGAGTATGGATGGTATGGATGTAGAGTCCATCGCGTGGTGAAGAATATGCATTTCTATAAACATTATATTGCCTCTCAAATGGTGGTTGCTAAATAATTGGTGTGTTGAGATGTCTCCCCAAAAAGCATGCTCTGGACTACCCAGCGGATCATTGAGGCACCGTTCGGTACTCAGTGCGCAGACGGCCGATACGAAAGCGAAACGAACCGCCGGGATCACGGGGAAGAGCGGGTTCCTTCCTTTACGACACAGCTTCGCCATGCATTTGCTCGAACAAGGGACCGACCAAGGATCACCCAAAAGTAGCTGGGTCATACATCGCGCGACGACGGAGATCTAGACGCATCTATGCGCATGTGGGCCGCTGGGATTCTACACAGGTCAGCAGTCCGTTGGAATGGAATGGAATCGAGCGGGTGGGGAGGAACGGACATGGATGAGGAACAGGTGGATCGAACGGAATAAACGAGGGCCGTTAGGCGCAGGTCGGAAGACCTCGTTAGGAAATGTTTATGTGCAATAATGCCGATA
>CAZSUE010000577.1:2732-3823 GCA_964609045.1 uncultured archaeon
TGCCGATAATGGTTCATTCGGCGATCTATCTGCAGTATTGTCGATATCCGGTCCTTGAGGGTTTATCCGCAATAATATGGATAAAGCGAGTTATGTGAAATAATCTGGTGCCTTGGAAGGAAAAGGTTGACCACCCCCTACTTTCGATAACGTTAGTATATAGTACTTTCCAAGATGTAGATTACAAGAAATGATCCAAGAAAGATAAAGAGGATCCATAAATGTGAGACCATGAATGGTGAATCTAAAAATAGATTATGTTCATATTGTGGTCATTTAGTTCCAGCAAATGATAGTTGTATTTCCAAGATGCCATCATCAAGTGCCAAGAGTAGATATTGGTAATATACACCACGGCTTTTATAAAAATTATTATAAATTGAAGGATTCAAGATTAGTAAAAGGAGATTCAAATGATAAATCGGTGAAGCATGGTAAAGGGGACTCGTATAATGGATACATATATTTAAGGAGTGGACTAACTCCTAAGAAAAGAAAATAGAAAAGAGATTAGCGATTCCTAATCTGCCCCGCTGATCATCACCCCCACCTATTGGATATAACTAACCGCTCAAAATCTCCATAGTCCTTCAGCAAGTAAAACATCTTTAAATTCAGGAGGAAGAACAGTAAAAGAATTATCAGAATGAGTGACAGCAAAACCACCATTTCTCAACTCTGATTTAATACCATTAAATAATTCAATAACTTTTTCGTCTGAATTAGATGTCAATCCCGTCATTCGAGTACTTAAATGGCCTGTGTTAGTAATTCGAAATCCAACAGAAAAGATTGTTTTGAGATCATCGAAATCAAATTTGCGAAGAATTTTGATAATATTCTCCTTATTTTCGATAAGAAATTCCCTAGTAATTTCAGACGCTTTCTGATTTCCTTCAGGAGTGCACCTATATCCATACCCATATTTCCCAGAATAATGTTCTTCTTTGACCATATCAAGTGATTGCAAAAGTTTAATCTCTTTAAAATATAGTTCATCACCGTCTTGATGAGGAACTCCAATCGTCCCTGTCATTTCTTGTCCTGCATAAATATATCTTAAAGCAGATAACGCTCTTATATATTCTTCA
>CAZSUE010000578.1:0-3819 GCA_964609045.1 uncultured archaeon
GACGGGTTTGCAAAGGATGCCCAGGAGGCGGTGGCGGTGGCGCATCGACTCCTCGGACTGGACCCTGATCTCAGCGCAGGTGCGCAACGGAGTGGCTCTTAATGCGAGATCGAGAGGATACCTCGAAGCCAGCGCCGGTGCCCCCTCGCGCGCTCGACGCGTTCAGCTCGAAACGACATCGGATCGTTCAGCGGGTGGTGGAACGATCCCTGGCGCGGACCGAGGAGGTCGCACATCATGGCGATGACGCCGAACGACTGATCACCGCCGGCATCGAGTTCACCACAAAGATGCTGCTTGCCGCCATGGAGATGAACGAACCGTCCCTATTGGAGCATCAGCTCGAATGGGCGAAAGATCGACTGCCGCACGATGGCGTGGAACCCAAATATCTATTGAACCGCCTCTCGATCTATGGCGAGGTGGTCGAACAGCTCCTCGAGCCCGCTCATGTCGAACAGATCGGTGCATATGTCGAATGGCTCATCGAGCGCGGGAACGCGATCATGGACCTGGAATTGGATCCGGATGCGGAGTCGTCCATCCGATAGCGAACGGTCGATAGAATGAAGAGAACGCAGAATGAGGATGACGGCGGCGCGCCCTTTGCACGCGCCGATGCCCGAACCAAAAGGGGCAGCGGCGACGGCGCGGACGAGACGAGCGGTATCGCGCTCTGTTGTGCACGCGACGGCGGTATCCTCGACATCCTTCGCGACGATTACGCGGTTCTTGAGCAAGTAGAGCGAGAACAGCGTGACGGGGACGCGATACCGCGGCGTCGTCCAAGTGGACCGGCTGCAGCATCGTACTCGCTCGCCGATATCGTCGACCGCGGCAGTCGGGAGAAGGCCGAACGCTTCATCGAGCAGATCAAACGCAGTGGGACGGTGTTCGATTGGGAATTGAACATTCCCCATGGCCACGGTGCGATCACGCTGCATTTTGCCGGTTGCGCCATCGAGGAGCGGTTGATCGTCGTGGCGGCCACCACTTCGGACGGTGTCTATCGATTGTACGAAGAATTGGCCATGATGCAGAACGAGCAAGCGAACCGATTGCGCGCCGTGGAAAAAGAGTGCAGCACACTGCGATCGAAAAGGAACACTTCCGAGGGGAGCGCCGCGCTCTACAACGAGATCACCGAGCTCAACAACCAGCTCCAGAATTTGAGCCGTACGCTGCAGAAGAAGAATGCCCAGCTCGAGCGGCTCAACGAGCTCAAGAACCAATTCCTCGGGATGGCCACGCACGATCTGCGCAAACCGCTCAGCGTCATCCTCACCTTCAGCGAACTCCTCTACGAGGATTTGGAAGGGGCGGCCGACGACGAGCTCGTCGAGTTCGTCGAACGGATCCTAAGCAATTGCATGCGGATGAAGGGGATGATCGACGATTTCCTCGATATCGCGGTGATCGAGTCGGGCCAACTCCAGCTGACGCCGCACCGACTCGATCCCGTTGCACTCGCGTCCGATTGTGTCGAACTGGGCCGGATCCAAGCGGAGAAGAAAGAAATCGAGATCACCATGGACGCCGGTGAGGATATGGTGCCGCTCATCGCCGACGGTCAGAAACTGGAACAGGCGATCATGAACCTCATCGGCAATGCCGTCGAGTTCTCACAACCGGGCTCGAAGGTGACGCTCAAACTGACGCACATCCACGAAGGGGGTGACCATAAGGGTGACCATAAGGGTGACGGTGAGGGCGCTGGGTCAGTCCAGATCGCGGTAAAAGACGAAGGGGAGGGGATCGCCCCCGAGGCGCTGGAGACGCTTTTCGAGCCGTTTTCGAAGGGAGGTGCAGTAAAGACCGCCGGGGAGTCCTCCACCGGGCTCGGGCTCGTTATTACCAAGAAGATCGTGGACGCACATGGAGGGTCGATCACGGTGGAGAGCACGCTCGGCGAGGGGTCGACATTTACCGTCACCCTCCCTGTGGAATGCCCCATGTCGAGCGATGTAAAGGCGCGAACGGAGCGCGGTCGGTGAGAAAAGATGGCCCCACACCGAAAGAGGAACGAAAACGAAAATTCGGACGAGAATTTGAACGAGAACGAGCATGTTCACGGGACTGGTGGCGGAGGCGGATGGTTAGACGAACGGTCCGAGGATCCGATGACGCTCCTCATCATCGACGACGACCCCGCGCTCCTCTATGGTACCACGCGACTCTTTGCCGAGAACGGGTTCATCGTCCATACCGCCGAAGACGGCACGAGCGGACTACGCAGCGCGAAAGAGGAGTGCCCGCCGCTCATCCTCCTCGATATCGTGTTGCCCGATAAGGACGGATTCGAAGTGCTCGAAAAGATCAAGAGCGATGCTCGGCTCGAGCGGTCGCTCGTGATCATGGTCTCGAGCAAGCGCATCACCCCGGCGGATAAAGTGAGGGGGCTCGAGGGCGGCGCGGACGGGTATATCACGCGCCCCATCGGGAACGCGGAACTGCTCGCCCATGTCCGCGCCTATGCGCGCGTCAAGCGCACGGAGGAGGCACTCGAGCGAGAGAAGCGCGTCGTGGAACGCATGCTCGCCACCACGGAGGCGATCATTCTCCTCCTCGACAGCGACGGGCGGATCGTTCGGTTCAATCCCTATCTGGAGAGGCTCAGCGGGTATGCGCTCGAGGAGGTGGAGGGCGAAGATTGGAGTGCACGTTTCGTCCCCGAAGGGCACCGTGCGCGGTTTCGGCAGTTGCTCGAACGCACCTACTGGGCCGACCCCGCCATCATTTTATCGGTCACCTCCCCTATCGAAACGATCGACGGCGAACAACGGCAGATCGACTGGCGGCTGGCCGCGCTCGATGAACCGGAAGAGGATACGGGCCCGACGGCGAATACGAGCGATCCGGGAGGCACAGGGGCCACGGGGGCGGTATTGGCCACGGGACACGATATCACGGAGAAAGTGCGCAGGCAAGAGGAACTGGAGCGCTTGCGGGCGGAAACGATGCAGCGCCGGAAGCTCGAAAGTATCGGCACGCTCGCCTCAGGGGTGGCGCACGAGATCAACAATCCGATCAATAGCATCATGAATTTCGCACAGATCATCGACGACCGTCTCGATTGGGGGAGCGGGCGCGAACGCCGCCTTCACGAGTATACCAAAATGATCATGGACGAATCCGACCGTATCGCCACCATCGTTCGCAGCCTCCTAACCTTCGCGCGCGACGGCAAGAACGCGAAACGCCCGGCGAATATCGCCGATATCGTCGATTCGACGCTCTCACTCATCGACGCGGCATTCCATAAGGATGGGATCGTTCTCGAGCGTATTATTCCCGACGATCTCCCACCGATCCAATGCCGGCCGCAACAGATCGGGCAAGTATTGATGCATTTGGTCACCGACGCACGCGACGCGCTCAACGAGCGCGACCGCGTCCTCTCTTCTCACGAGGAGCGGACCATCAGGCTCGAGGCCGACGAGATCGAAGACGACGAGGGGCGCTGGGTGCGGCTCATCGTCGAAGACGATGGGATCGGGATCGACGATCGCGTCGTCGACCGTATCTTCGACCCGTTCTTTACGACAAAATCGCGGGCACTGAGGAGCGGGCTCGGGCTCTTTGTCAGCCACCGGATCGTTACCGAACACGGCGGGAAAATCGCGGTGGAGAGCAAAAAAGGCGGGGGGACGCGATTCATTATCGATCTACCGCTGGGGGGAGGGGAGGGTAAAGTGTGAAGCGTGAAGGGTGAAGTGTGGGGATGGGGGAACGAGGGAACGGGGGAACGAGGGAACGGGGGAACAGGGGGAACAAGGGAACGAGGGAACGGGGGATCCGGCGGCACACTTGTCGCCGGAC
>CAZSUE010000579.1:0-3800 GCA_964609045.1 uncultured archaeon
CCGTCAGCTTCCTCAACGAGGCGCACGACCGGCCCTTCTTCATTTCGGTCGGCCTGCTCGACCCGCACCGCGACAACCGCCACGACAAACGCAGCTACATCGAGAGCATCACCGTGCAGGAGCCAGCCGACATCGACCAGCGCGCCCGCTACTGCCAGCCCTTCCCCCATCAGCCCGACCATCCGGTCACCAACGGGACATCGTACCGCGTCGCCGACCGCGGTCACGGTCTCAACGGCGATTATTGCGACTCCTATCTCGCCACCGCTGCACCGATGTTCAACGATACCAGCGGCAACACCACCGCGCTCTCGTACGATGCGTTCAATAACGGTGACGGACGGGTCGTATTCATGCCATGGGAATACGCAACACTGGCAGACTCTTCCGCACAGGCAGACCTCGCCTTCCGCGTCCTCGTTTGGCTCGGGAACATCTCGAACAAGGAGGGCCGCGACCTCGCCGTGGCCGAGCAATCGGTGGAACCGGAGAATGTCTACTTTCGCCAGGAGATCACGCTCTCAGCGGTGGTGAGGAACAACGGCTTTAGCGAAGAGAACGATGTCTACGTCCTCTTCGAGGTCGACGGCGAACCGATCTCCATGCTCCCGGACGGCGTGCCGAACCCCCAAAGGATACCTTCCATCCCCGCGCGCGGCGGCGAGGTCCGGGTCGAAAAACAATGGGTCGCAAACGAGGTCGGGGCCCATACCTTCTCCATCATCGTCGACCCTTACCATCTCGTCGCGGAGACGAACGAGGAGAACAACCACGTTTCCGGGCTCCTTTCGCAGGATGTTATCTATGAAGAGTATCGGATTCTCCTCGTCGACGACGACGGGAGCGTGAACAATAACGGCGTCCTCCCGAACACCACCGCCGCCATCGCAGCGACCATGGACCGGCTGGGCTATACCTACGAGGTTACCACCGTGCTCGACGCGGACCACGGCCCCTCCATCGAGACGCTCCAGAACTATTCGGCGATCATCTGGAACACCGGGCTCGACGACAGTGCAACGCTCACGCCCAGTGATCAGGCCAACCTCACTTCATATCTTGAGGACGGGGGCAAGATCTATCTCACCGGGAGCGAACTATTGAACGACCCGGCGCTCACGGCGGCGTTTCGGAACGGTTTCCTGCATATCGAGGACCACACCGACAACGCGTTCGACGCAACGACGCTGCGGGGCGTCCCCGACGACCCCGTCGGACACGGGATCGACTATCACCCGCTCAATGCATCGCTCGCCGCGTTTGCAGACCAGATCCACCCCACCGCCGCGGCCGACGGCGTCTTTTATAACGATACCGCACGCTCGAACTATTCCGCACTGCGCTACCACGACGACGGCAGCGATGCGAAGCTCCTGTTCACCCCCTGGGACCTCGCACTGATCGAGAACCGTTCCTATCGCGAAGAGTATTATTACCTCGCCCTTCGATGGCTCGGTAAATACGATGAACGGATCGACCTCCGCGCCACCGCCGACGATATCTCGATCTCGTCTGCGCACCCCATGCTGCGCGACACCTATATCATCGAAGCAGATATCAATAACATCGGCGGCACTGCGACCAGTGCATTGATACGGTTCTTCGACGGTACCACCCAGATCAGTGCCCGATCCGCCTATTGCGCGCCGGGTGTGGTAACGGAGATCGACACGCTCTGGACACCGCTCAAGACCGGCGTACGCCCCATTACTGTTTCAGTCGATCCGCTCGACGAGGTCGAGGAGGTCTTCGAGTTCAATAACGCACCGATCCTCGACCAATCGGTCTATTATTTCTATGACGATATGGAATCGGGGCCAGATAACTGGGCGCACGATAGCACCATCGTTCGGATCAACGGTGAATCCGCCCTCGAATTCATGGACCCACCCATCGAGTCCGGGATCATCGGCGACTGGAACTGGACCGAGAGCGATGGGTTCCATAGCACCGCGAACGCCACGAACCCAACGTTAGCCTCGGTCTATCATAGCGCCTATGCATCGTACTATATGGTCGAGCCGGTAAGGGAGACGGTCAGCCGTCTTCCCATCGACATCACCATCGTCATGGATACCTCGGGGAGCATGGGTGGTTCGAAGATTCAAGACGCGAAAGAAGCGGCAAAGTATATCGTCGGCCAAATGACCTATCAGGACCGACTTGCGCTCTACTCGTTCGAGCGTGGTACTGAGCATGTCGAACGGCAAGAGGAGTATACCTATATGACCGCTGCCAACAAGACGTTGATGAATAACACTATCGACGGGCTCTGGGCCGATGGCAATACGCCGATATGGGACACTATCGGTGAGGCGACGCAATACGCGCTCTCCAATGCCCGTGGCGGGGATGTTTTCTCCACCGTTATCGCACTGACCGACGGAGACGACTGGGGTACTAGTGGGCGTGAGACCGGTAGCGAAACCTATTGCCCTGGTTCCGAGCCGGGCACAGCGTATAACACCCACACATGGGGCACCGCTGGGGGTCTTCATTGGGGCGATACGGCGAATTTCGCCGACCAGGGGGGTTCCAATGACGATGTCCAACGCTATTATAGCGGCTCACTCCACTGGCGCAATATCCGCGATACAACGCGCTCCGGGCTGATCCATGCGCCCATCCCCCTCTATACCATCGGACTGGGTATCAGCCCCCACGAGAACGACCCCTCGAACCCGTCGATCGGTAACTATTACCATTATACGAGTGAGTACGATCTGTGGCAAATCGCCGCGACCTCCAATGGCGAATTCTTCTACGCGCCATCGAGCAACGAGCTCAATACGATCTTTCAGCAGATATTCCAAGATATCGAGGAACAATCGCAGGTGATCACCCGTGCGAATCCTACCGATGGCAATGACATGGGTGGGCAAAGAACCACACGCGCGAGCGGCCTCTGGTCGAATGGTGACGATACACCCCGCACAAAACAGCTCGTGACCGAGACCTTCAGCCTCGAAGCGGTGAGCGACGCACGCTTGACCTTCTATCACAAATATAACCTCAAGCTCGGCGCCAATGGAGGTGTGGTGCTCGTCGGGACCGCCGCCACCTCCGACGGACCGTTCGATTACCGTTATACCCAGCCCACACAACCCTATCCAAGTAATATCATGATCGAGGAATGGGACAATAAGACCGATGATTACGGTCAGAAGATGAAATGGGCATGGAACGGCATCAGTGCCCACGGCTCCTTCGGGTGGGAATATGTGAATTTCGATCTCGAACGGTTCGTCGGTCAGCAGTATGTCCGTGTGAAATTCCTCTATATTTATTGCGACGGCGGCGATGGGTACGGATGGGCCATCGACGATGTCGAGGTACATGTCACGCGTGCAGACGGAGCACCGATCCGTGATAATTCCACAGATTTCTGGAAGCTCACCACCAACGATGCATTCAGCGGCAGCTATGCCTGGATGAATATCGGCCCTGCGGGTACCATTGTGGGCAGCCTCGATAATAGCCTCACCTCCGAACTCATCGATCTCACCACCGCCCAGACCGCCACCCTCTCTGCGAAATTGAAATTCAATATTCAAGATGACAGTGGTCGGCCGCCTGACGGGTTCCGGGTTGAGGTCTCCTCAGATAACGGTGTCACATGGAGTCCCATCAATTTCGGTGTCCGGGCGGCATGGGGTGTTTCCGGCACACAAGCCGACGGATCGGACAATGTCACGGATAATCGGAGCTACACGGGGCTTCCAATCGAGGACTACTGGGTCGACGCATCCACACTCACCCGTCTGAACTGTGACTTGAGTGGGTGGGGCGGTGAAACGATC
>CAZSUE010000580.1:0-3793 GCA_964609045.1 uncultured archaeon
ATATATGTTTTCGCCAAAAAATGTATTAGCTAGGTGCTCTGCCTGGAATGAGCCTGTGAGTGGAAAGAATAAAGAAAAGAAATCCATTCGACAAAAGATTAGTGAACGCTCGACCGGGTAAAATATAAAGATGTCCACGATTTGACTTCACATAACATGCGGCTGTAAGGCTCCGACCGTGGCAGACCGAAAACTCGGGTGTGTACAAAAGAGCATTAAAATCGATAAGTAAGGGAGGATCAATAATGAATGATCTTGAAGCTTCAATGAAGCCTGGAAAATTATCGATGGGTGGTTTTCTAGGAGAGAATGAAATATTAGACGAAGTCTTGAGAGCAGATGATGAAACTGTAAAAGGTCTTGGTGTAGCGCATGAACAAATTGCATCTAGAATAGAATATTTCATTAATGCTGTTGGTTTCCTATCAAAAGAAGACGAACTTGTAGATGGAAAATATATTGTTGGTGGAACAGGATGGAGGGGTGGACAAGAATGCCCATGGGGAGATGCAGGATTGATGATGCCCTATAGTTCTATGGATTTATATGTAAAAAATCAAGAGAGTGGTGAACAATTAAATTTCCCGGGTGGAATCGTCCATCTGATTAGAGAACATCAATTCTATGAAGGAAAAGAATCACCATATAGAGTGGATCCTGAAAAAGCTGTTAGAGTTTTGGACATAGGATAAGTTCGCAACTCCATTTTTATCGTTACCCAGCTCGTTTCGGTAGTCACTACATGGAGTGCACCCCACAGACCGCACGCCTCATCGCTGCGCATACCATGCGGACATCCGGCTCCAGATGTGTGAAGCGATGCGAAGTCTTCCGCCCATAGTGAGCCCCTTCACCAAAAGCATTACTCAATACTTAGTGTAAAGGTAACACTATATCACCAGATAACCATAACGCAGAGATATAGATATATTTCGAAAATGAAGGAGGAATAAGAATGAGTTTGCCAGAAAAGTATGCTTCATGGAAAGGAGTCCCGAGAGAAGAGATAGATTGGCATCCGTTGATCGATGAAAAAAAGTGTACGGGATGCGGAATGTGTGTGACTAGTTGCGGACGCGAAGTTTTCGACTATGATCATGAGAAGAAAAAGGCGATCGTTGCCGATCCGTTGCAGTGTATGGTCGGTTGCACCTCATGTAAAACATGGTGTGTTTTTAATGCAATCTCATTTCCAGACCCCGAATATGTCAAGAATTTGATCAAGGAGAAAAATATCCTTTCACTTGCGAAAAAGCAATTAGAGCAAAAACAGGCAAAGGAATAAATTTTCAACATCGCCGAACAAGGGGATATGGTGTTCTGGACCCTATGGGTCTTCCACCGAAATTCGCCCTGTCGGGCGAATGTCCCATATCCCCCGAACGGACGATCATGGGCGCGATCTGTGTTTACCATAAAAACTAAAGGAAGACATCGATATCCGTCCGTCAATGATCAGAACGCAGGATATCTCAAAGACCTATGGCTCACTCTTCGGCGAGCGCGTGAAGGCGGTGAAGAAGGCGACCTTCGAGGTGAAAAAGGGTGAGATCTTCGGCTTCCTCGGCCCGAACGGTGCTGGCAAGACCACGACGATCAGGATGCTCACCACGATCCTGACGCCCACATCGGGAAGCGCAACGGTCTGTGGCGCAGATATCCGCACCGATCCTCGGACCGTCCGGTCAAAGATCGGGCTGATGCCGGAAGAGCCGGGGTTCTACGAAGAGATGCGCTGTGCCGATATCCTTCACTTCTATGCCGAATTCTACGGTCTGGAGAGAGCGGCGGCGCAGGAGAAGATCGACGAGCTCCTCGCATTGGTGCAACTCGACGCCGTGCGGCGGCGCAAGATCAAGAATTTTTCGCACGGGATGCGCAAACGTCTCGCGTTGGCGCAATCGCTCCTCAACGATCCGGTCCTATTGATCCTCGACGAGCCCACCGGCGGGCTCGATCCGCAGGGGACGCATAATTTTCGCGAAAT
Organism: uncultured archaeon; assembly: GCA_964609045.1. Lineage (GTDB taxonomy): Archaea > Thermoplasmatota > Penumbrarchaeia > CAZSUE01 > CAZSUE01 > CAZSUE01. Next base: position 1,988 of record CAZSUE010000580.1, read on the forward strand.
GATCAAACGATTGAACGAGGAGGGGCTGACCATCTTCCTCTCCTCGCATATCCTCCCCGAGGTCAAGCAGATGTGTGACCGCGTGGGGATCATCGACCACGGAACGATCGTTGCAGTGGACACCATCGAGAACCTTTCTGAACGGCTGACGATGAAGACGGGACGCTACCTCTATATCGAGGCGCGGGGCTGGTCCGATACACATCTGGAGCATATCGAGACGCTGCCGGGCATATCGGGTATGTGGCCGTACCAGAACGGCATGAGCTTTGGCCTCGTCGGCGGCGACGACCATGTCATACCCCAAGTAACGAGGTATCTCGTCGAGGCGGGCGTGGATATCTTCCAGATCAGACCGACGGAACCGACGCTCGAAGAGGTCTTCCTCGATCTTACCACCGAAACGGCACAGACCGGCGAGGCGCATCCGAACGCGCCGCCCACGCGCGGTGACGATGGTCCCAAACGGGCGGCGGGCGATCTCGCCGAGCGAGCCGATGCACCGAGCGGCGCGGAGGTGGACTAATGAGCGCGAAAGGAAGAACACCCGGGCCGCGCATCCCCGGCTGGGTCATCATCCTCAAGCGCGAACTGCTCGCGAATTTCAAAAGTGTGCGGCTGGTGATCCTATTGGGCATATTCGCCGCCGTGGTCATCGCATCTGCGTACGGGTTCTCCGCGTTGGGCGCACAACAACAGCTCTCGCAGATCCAGCTCCCCGAGGAGACCGCCCAGCGCCTCGTCTATATCTCCGCCTATCCGGTCTATGACGAAGCGAACGATACCGCCGATATCCACTGTTTCGTCTATAACGGGCTGGGCGAGCCGCAGAAGGACATGGTTACCCAGGTCATCCCCGCCAGCGGTCTCACCGGTATCGGCGGTATCGGCGGTCTCACCGGGTCCAAGGTCACGAACGCCAGCGGCCGGACCGTCTATGAGGAGAAATATCCCGGAAAGTATGTCGGGATGGCGATCCCGAACAATTTCACCTCCTTCTACGACCTCTCGCGTGCGTCGATCTTCCCCGCCGAGGTCACGGTCGAGGAGAACGCGACAACGAGACCGATACGCTTCACCGTCTACGGGTTGATCGATACCAGCCAGACCGCCCTCAGCCCCGATACCGGTGGCGACAAAACGCAGCACGACGGGAGCAACGAGACGAAGGCCGAGCCCGAGTATGTGATCGGCGGCTATATCGTCCATGCGGTGGACTCGAGCGGTGAGCCGCTCTCCGGCCTCGATGTCTATCAAAATGGTGAGCCCGTTGGCGTCACCGGCCGGTACGGTACCTTCTGGACCAGCGACATCGAGGGCGGGATCCATACGGTCAATGTCCGCAACGCCTCCTATACGCCCGGTGGGAGATCGATCAATATCACGAAACAGGAGGCCGGTGGCGTCGCGGGGATGTTCCCGTTCGAGTTCGGCCCCGATGTGGTCCTCATCCTTATTGCGTCGCTCACCTCGTTCATCGGTTCACTCGCGGCGGTGATCATGTCGTTCGACGCCATCGCACGCGAGCGTATCCAGAGATCGCTCGATTTCCTCCTCATACGACCGATACGGCGCGTCTCCATCGTCATCGGGAAGTTCGCGGGCATTACCCTCGCGCTCTATCTCCCTATCGTCGTGGTCATTCTCATCGCCATGGCGATCATCGGGCGTATCTCCGGTGAGCAGCCGGCGCCCGCACTCGTCGCTGGGTTCGTCATGTTGACGCTCATATTCATCGCCACCTATGTGGCCATGCAGTTGATATTCTCGAGCCTCGCCAAGACCACCGGCACCGCCATCCTTCTC